>NZ_JBCDMW010000023.1:0-157613 GCF_038433155.1 Luteococcus sp. H101 | reverse complement strand
GCGGTCGGCTGGCGCCACCAGGCCCGGTGACAACACCCCCCGGATCATGCGTACGACAGGGGCACAGAGTCATGCCGGGCCCGGCGACCGTAACCCCGCCCTACGGGGTCACCAGCAAGGTAACGGGCACTGGGCTACCCGGGGCAGTGGGGCTCCCAGGGTGGCTTCCAGGGGCAGTGGCTTCCCCAGGGCAGTGGGGTTTCCGGGGCGGTGCGGGTCAGAAGGGCTCGGGTCAGAAGGGCTCGGGTCAGAAGGGCTCGGGTCAGAACAGGCTCGGGTCGGCGAGGTGTCGTCGCAGCTGGTCCCGGGTTTGCAGGAGCCGCTCCGGCAGGTCGGCATCCAGGAAGTCCAGCGCCAGCACGAGTGCCATCACCTGGTCGTCGTCCAGCCGCAGGGCGCCCCGGCTGCGCGTGACGTCCAGCCAGACACCGCCACCCTGGCCTCCGCGGCCTCGCAGCGGTAGCCGGGCGGAACGCAACCGCTCCAGATCCCGTTCGACGGTGCGCTCCGAGACCCCGAGCCGTTCGGCCAGCGCGTCGACCGCCAGCGGTTCGCCGCGCTGGTCCAGCAGCACCTGCAGGACCTCTTGCTGACGGGCGATCTGCCGGCTGGCGGTGCGCGGGTCGGTGGGGCGGGGCTTGGGGGTCAGGCGTCGTGCGGAGCGGCTCACCGGTCCATCCTCTCCCGTCCGGCGCCGGCTGTGGAAGGGTTGGCGACGACGGATCTGGCCCGCGGCACGTCCAGCCGAACCAGGCATCGCGGCAGCATCACCTGAACCAGCGGACCGATCGCCAGGGCATAGGCGACGGTGCCCAGCCCGACGGGACCGCCCAGCATCCAGCCGATCGCCAGCACGGTCACCTCGATGGCAATCCGCACCGGACCGATCTGCCAGCCGGTCCTCTCGCTGAGGGAGGTCATCAGCCCGTCGCGTGGCCCGGGGCCCAGTTGGCTGCCGATGTACATGGCTCCGGCAAGGCCATTCAGCACCACGCCGGCGGCCAGCAGACCGCCGCGCAGGGCCCAGCCGGGCGGGCCGTCGGTGCCCACCGGAGGCAGCAGGGCCAGGGTCGCGTCGATGGCGATCCCAACCACGACGATGTTGAGCGCCGTACCCAGGCCGGGCCACTGCCTCAACGGGATCCAGAGCAACAGCACCACCGTCCCCACCAGGATGGAGACCGTCCCGATGCTCAGGGGGACGTGCCGGGCGATGCCGACGTGCAGCACATCCCACGGGGAGAGCCCCAGTCCACTGCGCAGCACCAGCGCGATCGACGCGCCGAAGATCCACAGCCCCACCGCCAACTGGATCAGGCGACGCGGCATCCGTCCCGCCCGCAGTTGCTGGCGCGGGGTCAGGTTCAGCAGGGTTGGGGAGGCCTCCATGGCTCCATGCTCGCTGGTCCGTCGGGGATTGGAATGTTTGTCTCAGTCCTCGTGGCCGTGGGCTCAGGTGTCCAGAAGGTCCACGTTGCGCCAGCCCGTGCTCCCCGCGCCGGTGTGCAGGGCGTAGGGAGCATGGGATGGCATTGGGAGCGGCACGTGGCGCGACGTGGGCCTGAACGGCTGGGTACGCAGCAACGGCTCGTCGATGGCCTGACCCCGGCCCTCGACAGGCTCGGACAGCGTGATTGGGGCGACAACGTAGTTGGGGCTCGGGCAACCGTGGTCGGGTGTGGGTCAGGGGGTGGGCTGCCCGACGGGCTTGGGAGCCGTGGATGGGCCGGCTCGCGGCCCGGGACGCGACGAGCGGGAGCGAACTAGTGCGGAACCTCGCGCGGGGCGCGTCGGGCCAGACCCTGACGGATGTCGATCAGCCGCTTGGCATGCTCCTGCAACTCCAGATCCTCGGGCAGCTTGGGATTCCAGGAGCGGACGTGGCGCTTGCGGGTGCCGGTCTCGTCCAGCGCCACCAGAACCATCAGGCAGTGCGTGGTGGTCTCCAGCTCATTCTTCATCGGGTCGCCGGAGCGGACGTGCACGCTGACGTGCATGGAGCTGTGGCCGGTGTGGATCAGCCGCGCCTCCACCTCCACCAGGTGGCCGATGTGGATCGGGCGATAGAAGCGCACACCACCCGCAAAGACGGGAATCGCCGGGCCCTGGTGCCAGGTCTCGGCCACCAGGTTGGCGGCCTCGTCAATCCACTCCATCGCGATGCCGCCGTGCACCTTGCCGCCCCAGTTGACGTCGGTGGGCTTGGCCAGGAAGCGCAGCGTGCGCCGCAGGGCTTCCGTCTGGTCCGTGTAGACCTGCCGGGCCATGTCCTCCTCGATCTCCTTGCGCCCCTCGACCCGGCGGATGGCGATCTCCTGCTGCTCCCTCTCCCAGTCGGATTCGGGGTTGAAGGGCGGCACCTCGACGGACTTCCCCTTGCCATCGGTGGCGACGAAGATGATCAGGCACTGGCAGGTGACCGCCAACTCGCCGGTTCGCGGGTTGCCGGAGCTGACGGTGCAGACGATGTGCATGGAGCTGCGGCCAGTGTGCACGATGCGGGCCTGGACCTCCACCAGCTCACCGACCAGCACGGGCCTGCTGAAGCGCACATTGCCGACGTAGGCGGTCACGCAGTAGGAACCGCTCCAGGCCACCGCCTCGGCGTAGCCGGCCTTGTCGATCCAGGCCAGCACGGTGCCGCCCTCCACATGGCCCTTCTCATTGCCCTCCATCGGGGCGGCCAGGAAGCGCAGGGTGGTCTCTCGTTGGGTGCCCGACATCGTTTCGTCCGTTCGCGTCTCGCTCTTGTGATCCAGTTCACACTCTCTCGCGAAGCCGGGATCAAGGCAAGGGCTGGGGCCGCTCTGTCCCACTCGTCGGCGGGACGTCGCACCGGTCCGGCCTTGGAACGAATTCGGGCCCGCCAGCTGATGCCGGCGGGCCCGTGGGTTCGTGCCGAACCGTGATCCCCCGATCTGGTCCAGCAGGTCCTGCTCTGGCCGGATCCCCCGATCCAGCCGGCCGCTCGTTGTCATCCCCCGAATCGACGAGCGGTGTCTGCGGCATCCCCCGATATCGCAGACGTGGCGGCGACCCATTCCCCCGAAGAGGCCGCCCGCCGGTGGATCCCCCGATCCCTCCCGGCGATGACTCAACATTCCCCCATGCCGGAAGTGATCACAAGTTAATTCGACCAATCGGTCCAGCGGTTCAGAGTTCATACAGAATGCGCCCCGGAATTGTCCCCTGAAACCGCGTCATGCTGCCCCTGACAAGCAGATTCATGTCACCCGATTGGGGGACACGGCGGGCCCCTCGACGGGCTTGGGGGCCAGTAGGGGACAGCCTCGGGGCCGGTAGGGGAGCCCTCGGGCCAGCGGAGGAGGACAGGCCGGGGGCAAGAAGGGACGACGGGCCGGGATCAGCTGAGGTCAGCCTTGGGCCCGGAAGCGGGCAGGCGCGGGATCGGGTCTCGGAGAAGCCGCGGTGGTCGACGCTGTCGAGCCTCGGCTGGCCGCTCAGGGGCCGAGGGAGCTGCTCGCTGAGGTCGAGGGGGCCTGCCGCTCAGAGGCCGAGGCGCCGGGCCACCTCGTCGCCACCGATGGCGCGGACCTGCTCCGGATCCCCCACCACGACGAGCCGGTCGGTGGCCCGGGAGAGCCCGACGTAGAGCATCTCGGCGGCGCGCTCCCGGCCGGCTTCCAGGTTCACGCAGAGCACCACCGCGCGGCGCTCCAGTCCCTTGAAGCCCAGCACGTGGGAGTAGAAGACGTCGGTGCCCTCCCAGTACTCGGCCCAGTAGCCGTCGTATCCCAGCACCTGCTGACGCTCCACCTGCACCGGATGCCGCCGCCCCATCGTGATCAGCGCGATGTCTTGCTCGCACCACCCCTCGTCGAAGAGGGCCTCCACCTGCTCGTCGGCGGCCGCCACCGCCCCGTCGACGGAGCTGGGCACAAAGCTCACCTCGGGCCCGGACTCACCCCGCAGGTCCATCCGCGGCGCCAGCGGGGCAAAGGTCTGGGCGATCTGGCGGGTGTTGCGCAGATTGTGGTCCAGCACCAGCGGCACCAGCGCCACCGGGGGCCGGCCGAAGCGGGGGAAGATCCGCTGCCGCTCGTCGGTGTACACGTACAGGGCGCCGGTCTCCTCGTCGCGCAGGCTGGTCAGCAGGGGAGTCCACCAGGTCTCGGCAAAATCCTGCGCCTCGTCCACCACGATCGCGTCGAAGCGTTCCGAGGGGTCCAGGCCGGCGGCCCGCTCGGCCATCTGCCCGGGCAGGATGTGTTCCCAGAAGGCCGAGTCATCCCGGCCGGCCATCTCCAGCCCCCAGCGACGGCCCAGTTCCTCGAAGGTGCCGACGAAGGCCGGCTGCTTGCCCCGCGAGCCGGTACACAGCTCGCGTCGCAGGAAGTGCGCCAGGCCGTAGGAATAGCAGACCACCGCGACCCGTTCGCGCCGCTCGGTGAGCCGGCCCGCCGCCAAGTCCTTGGCCTGCTGCACCGCCAGCACGGTCTTGCCGGAGCCGGCACCGCCGCGCACCTCCACCCGGTTCAGCAGCCGGGTGGCCCTCAGCAGGGCGGCCTGTTCCTGGGTGAGGCGCTGGGCGCGTTCGGCCCGCTCGGCGGCCAACTCTCCCACGTCACGCGGCGGCAGGCCCCGGCCGACGAGGATCCTTTCGATGGCCTCGACGTCGTCCAGGCTGGGGGCCACGGCGTCGCGGCGGTGCTGCCAGGTGGTTCGCCAGATCCGCTCACCCAGCTCGGGCAGGTCGCCCCGGCCACTGACCTGCCAGCGCGGGCAGTCCGGCGTGGCAAAGCCGTCGGCAAGGTCGGTGCGGGCCAGCACCACGTGGTGGCTCCACCGCACCCGGCGTCGGCTGCCCCAGCGCGGATCGGACTCGACGAAGTGACGCAGGGCATAGCAGGCGTCCCGGGCCTGGTCGACGGGGTGGATCACCTCGTCGCCGCCCTGCCGCTGGATCCGCCAGTTGTGCATGTCGTGCCAGACGTGGCTGCCCTTGACCTCCACCACGACGATCCCGGAGCCGGGCATCAGCACCAGCAGGTCGATCTCGTGGTCCTTGGCGGAGTCGCTCACTCCGAGGTTGGCCAGCACCAGGCAGTCCTCGTCCAGTTGCGCGACGACGCGCTCGAAGACCTCGCGTTCCGAGGGGGTGGTGAAGGCGGGCTGGCCGGGTTGGATGCGGGCGGTCATGGTGGGCTCCAAATGCCGTGGATGGCACGGCCCCGACCCGTGTGCTCTGAGATTAACCGGTCCGCGGCGCCGCGCAAACTGGGTCAGAAGTCCAACGTGGCTGGCGCGGAGTGCGGGCCTGGTGGCGACTCCGAGAACGGTCCGCAATCACAGCCCGGGCTCAGTGTTCCGCGGGCTCCACCGGGAGGCTGAGCCGGAAGAAGTCCGGGTCCCGCTCCAGCTGGCCGCCCCGGGCGGACAGTCGTCGGCTCCAGGAGTTGCCCTGTTGCTCCGACGCGTCCAGGATCACGGCCAGGCTGTGGGTCTGGTTGGCGCTGATCGTGATGGCCTGGTCCGGTTCGGCGGGGGCGCCCAGCAGGCGCACCATCTCCTCGGCCCGCTGCAGGGATTCGGGCGAGTCGTCCTGGGACAGGGTGGAGACCACCTTCCACCCGTCGCCACGGGCCCGTGCCAGGGCCGCCACCAGGGTGGGGTACCTGGGGCCCAGCACCAGCTCGTCGCGCAGCTGGGCCTCCAACAGGGTGGAGGTCTGGCGCACGATCACCTCCTGCGGATCGATCGCGCCCTGACCGACGGACTGCAGCAGGGGCAGCGCTTCCTGGGTGACCCGCTGGCTCCAGAACTGGTCCAACTGGCTCTGGGTCTGCATCTGGGCGATGGCCGCCATCCGGTGGGAGGCCTGCTCGGCCGCCTGTGCCTCCTGCGCGGCGACGTGCTGCGTCACCGCCAGCACGAACAGGGTGAGCAGGACATCTCCCGCCCCGGTGATCAGCACGAAGGAGTGGTCCCAGATGGCCCAGGGGTTCTGGAAACGCAGCCACATGCCGCCCGCCTGGAAGCCGGCCCACAGGGCCGTGACCACGGCGCCGACGCTGAGCCGGGAGGAGAGCACCACCAGGTGCACCAGCGATGAGCCCAGCCAGGCCATCCACAGCGGGTAGTCGTATTCGGGCGGGATGGGAAGGGCCCACAGGTTGACCGCCCACAGCCCCCAGGCGGACATCAGCAGGAGCGGTACGCCCAGGGGGCGCAGCTGCCGGCGGGACAGGACGACGGCCGCCGCACAACCCAGCGCCAGACCCAAGGCGGACAGCAACAGCAGCGGCGTGGGATGACTGGATCGCGTCGCCGCGAAGGGGGACAGGGCGGCGGAGAATGCGAGCCCCGGCCAGGCCGCGCGGGTGAGGTGGCGGCGCATGGCGCGGCTGGGCGCGTGGTACCACAGGGAGCTGTCGGCGGCGTCGCCCTGACGGGGCCACTCCAGAGTCACCCTGGTGCCGGAGCCTTCCTGGGAGGTGATCTCCGCGCGGCCGCCGACGTCGTCCAGCCGCTGCAGGATGGAGCGACCGACCCCCATCCGGTCAACCGCACGCCGTGCCGGGTCGAAACCTCGGCCGTCGTCGACAATCGCCATCCGGACCACCCCGGCCAGGGAGGCCACCCGGATCCCCACCCGCGTGGCCCGGGCATGGCGCTGCACATTGCGCAGCGCCTCGTGGGCGGCCGCGGCCATCGCCTGCGCTGCGGCGGTGGGCACCGGCTCACTGTTGCCGCTCAGCACGGCCCCCGCCTCCGCCACCAGCGGGTCGGCCCTCAGCAGGTCCTCCACCCGGGCCACGTCCCCCGCCGGGGTCTGCTCGGTCAGGGTGCGGTAGGCGGTGCGGCATTCGTCGCGCACCAGCTCGACCGGCGTCCCCGCCGGCGGGCGGGACAGGGCATGCAAGGCGTGCAGGACATGGTCATGGAGCAACCGGGCCGCCTCCCGTCGGGCGGCAATCTGCGCTGTCTCCTGCTGGTGCTGCAGCTCGGTGCGCACCTGGCGGGCGACGGCGGCATCGCGTGACTCGGCGATCTGGATGATCGCCTCCCCGAAGAGCAGGGTCTGGGCCACCGGAAGGACCAACCACAGGTACCCGGTCATCGCCGTGAAGCTCTGGAATCCGGTCAGCAGGACCATCAGGATCAGCATCGACCCGGTGGTGATGCCGGCGAAGGTCAGGTACTTGCGACGCCGGTGGGTGCGCAGCGCCACCACCACCAGCGGCACCAGCCAGAAGCCGGGGATCATCAGGCCGACCACGTCGTACTCGCCCGGGTGGGTCAGGGCGTCGCCGATTCCCACGGCCAGCAGGGCGTAGAGCAGCCAGGCGTGCCACATCTTCTCCCGACGCAGCAGCAGGGCCAGACCGGCCAGTACCTGGCTGAGCAGCAGGCAGGCCAGGCCGAAGCGGGCGCCGGGCGCCGCGCTCCACCCGTCGATGACGAAGGAAAGGGTCTCCGTGCTCAGCACCAGCAGCAGCTGGGTTAACCCGAGCGCGCGCAGCGCACTGCTCGACGTCTTGCTGACGCCGGGGTCTTCCGCAAGATACTGCGTGAGGGGCACGGGGTGGATTCCTGTCAGGCCAGTGGGGCTGTCCAATTGTGACAGCGCCCGCGCCCCGGGAGTGCTGGCGGCTCGCCTCCTGCAGCAAAGCCGCAGCCAGAACGAGGCCGGGTTGGCCCTCGGTCAGCTGAGGGGTGGGACCTGCGCCCTGTCCCCCCGTCGACGACTCATCGGCATGTCTCAGCGCATGGACCATTCGGGGCCGGGCGCAGGCCGCTTCTGCTGTTGGCGTACGCGGTCCCGTTTCCTGTTGTCGGCCCCACCCCAAGGGGTACCCTCCCCAGCATGGCGGCGGGTGAGCCCCCGCTGACACAACCAACCGCAGGAGGAGAATTCAGTGGCCATCAACATCAACCTCGGCCCTCGCCAGGATGTTGACCCGTACAACCAGCCCATCCCGCGGAGTTTCGTCGGCTTTGATCCCAAGGTCAGCGACGAGCAGTTGTGGAATGCCAATCGGGGCGCTTGGCCGTTGCCGGAGCAGGCCGCGCAGGAACAGTTCGCCACCTTCAGCCACGACGGCACCATTCGTCTGGTGGCGGAGCTGGAGGGCGTCGAGAACGTCGAGCAGGACGGGCGCGTGGTCCAGGCGCTGCTGGGCCGGCTGCTGCACCGCGGGGACCCGGTGCGGGATGCGCTGGTGGGGCGGGCCGTGGAGGTCGGCGCAGCGGGCGTCAGCCTGCTGGACACTGCCGAGCAGGACGCGATGATCGCTGCGGAGCGTTATGCCCCGCAGGAACGCACCCGGCGCACCTTCCTCATCACGCATGACACCAAGCAGTGGTTCTGGACGCCCGACGACGAGCGGGAGCTGATCAACCGAACCGCCGCGGGGGCCACGGTCCGGGAGTGCTGGAGCTGCGGTGGCCGTCGGCAGGGAATCGAGCCGGGTGACCGGGTCTACCTGTTGGAACGCTGCGAGGGCGAGCCCCGCGGCGTGCGTGGGGCCGGTGTGGTCTCCAGCCGGATCTATTCGGGCGAACACTGGGATGACCCGGCGCGCACCGCCAACTATGTGGACATCGACTGGGATCTGGTGCTGGACGCCGACGAGGCAATCGGCCCGGAGGTGCTGCGGCGCGACGTGCCCGGCTACGGCTGGAATCCGCAGAAGAGCGGCGTCGAGCTGCACCAGCCCATGGCCGAGGAGATGGATCGGCTCTGGGGCCGGCACACCGGCAATGAGAAGCCGGCCGCCGCGCCGCGCGAGGCCGGCTGGGACCTGGACGATGCCCGTCGCCGGGTGCTGAATTCCGAGGCCAAGGAGCAGCTGGCCGCCAGTTTCGAGGAGGACGGCTGGGAGGTGGCCCGGGCCAATGAGGACCGGCCCTTCTTCGCCGTCGCCTTCAAGGGTGATGAGCAGAGCTACCTCTTCGCCAAGGGCACGGAGACGGTCGGTCGGCCGGTGCTGCTGCGCGCCGAGGAGGTGGACTTCATCCGGGAGCACCAGGGGGACTGCGTCCTGGGGGTGCTCAGCGACGTCGAGTTCGAGCAGGGCAGCATCGCGGAGGGTTCGCACGGCATCCTGACCGTCGTCACGCTGGACTGCCACGAGGAGGACTTCCAGCCGGTGGTCTACCGGTTCACGGGTTCGTCCCAGGCCTGACCGTAGTCGAGGGGCCCCGGCCGCCATCTGGACGGCCCTGCTCGCCTGGTGGGCAGTGGGCGGTCAGCTGGTTCGTGCGCCTAGGGTGGGTCCAGGCCCGACCGGCCCGACGTTGCGTCGGCCGGGCCGCCTGCCGCCAACCGCTGTCCGGTGCCTGGCCCACTTGGCGTGACTCACTCGGCGTGGCTCACTCGGCCAGTGACGTCACCCGCAGCCGGCTGAACTCCGGGTCGTTGTCAACGCCCAGCCGCGGGCCGGTCATGGTCGTGGCCCACCGCCGCTGCTGCTCGGGCGTCGGATCCAGCACGACGGCCACCGCCTGCCCGTGCCTGGCGCTCACCGTCACCGCCTGACCCTGCCGGGCGGGCTTCCCCAGGGCCTCCAGCAGCAGCACCGCATGGCGCAGGGACCGCCCGGACTCCTTTTTCAGGGTGGAGGTCACCGTCCACCCCAGATCCCGGGCCGAGGCCAGTGCGGCGGTCAGCTCCCGCTCCTCGGGCCCCAGCAGGAGGTCCTCACGCAGCTCGACGGTCAGCCGCTGCGCCCGCTGGATCACCTGGGGATCATCCGGCCGCACCCGGCCGCTCGCCACGTCCTCCAACAGGGGAAGGGCTTCGTCGGTGGCGCGGCGGGACCAGAACTGCTCACGGTGGTGGGCCAGCTGGAGCTGGGCAGTGGCAATCCGGGTCTGTTCGGTTCGGGAGGCCTGGAAGGCGTGGTCGCGGGCCAGCCGCCGCGCCACCGACAGCCCCACCAGCACCAGGAATACCTGGCCGGAGCCGGTGAGCACCGCGGGCAGCAGCATCGACCAGGGGCCGTGCAGCCCGAAGCGCCACAGCGCGCCGCCCAGCTGGACGCCCAGCCAGCCGAGCGCGATCATGAGGCCCTGCCCGGCCGGCACCTGGAGCACCACCAGGTGCAGCAGGGCCGAACAAGCCCAGGCCATCCACAGCAGGTCTGTGCTGGGCAGTGCGTCGGGGGCCAGCCAGAGGTTCACCAGCCAGCCCGCCACCGCCGCCAGCAGCAGGAGCAGTCCGGCTGGGCGGGACAGCGGGTGGCGGCGCAGCCAGGAGGCGGCGCCGAAACCGGCCATCAGGACGCCCAGACAGACCCAGGTGGCCAACAACGGGCGGCTCAGTGCGGGCGCCATCAGCGCCGTCATCAGGAAGCCGGTCGCCAGTCCCGGCCATGCGGTGAGAGAGAGCAAACGGCGGACGTCCTCGCGGGCGGTGTCGGCCAGGGCCTCCTCCCCGGCCGTCGCGGCCCGTGGCCAAGTGAGGGTGACCTGCGTCCCCCGTCCCGGCTGGGAGTCGATCTCGGCGGCCCCACCAACCCGGTCCATGCGCTCGGACACGGCCCACTGCAGGCCCGTGCCGGTGGGGCGCTGGCCGGGAACGAAGCCAATCCCGTCGTCGCGGACCCGGATCACCCAGCGCCCGTCGGTCTGGCCCAGCCGGACATCACACCGGGTGGCGCGGGCGTGCCGCGCCACATTGTCCAGTGCCTCGTGGGTGGCGGCCTGCATGGCCAGGGCCACGTGCCGGGGAGCCAGCTCCGCCGACCCGAAGACGTGGCCGCCCGCCGCCGCCAGCGCCGGGTCGGAGCGGAGCAGGCGCCCCAGGTCCAGCATGGGGTCGTCGCCGTCCTGGCCGATGGCCTGCACCGCGGTCTGGCACTCGGAGACCAGCAGGTTGGGCGAGACCTGGCCCGCGCCGCGGCCCAGCGCGTGCAGCGCGTGCAACACGTGGTCATGCATCATCCGGTCGTTCTCGACGGTGAGCTCGCGCCGCAGACTCTCCTGGTCCTGCTCCCGTTGCGCCTCGCGTCGCTGGCCGGTCAGGTGGTCGGCGCGCTCGGCCAGCCGGAGCAGGGCGTCACCGAACAGGGCGACGGCGAGCAGCGGCGGCGCGATCCAGACCGCGGGGCTCAGGGCCAGCCGGGTGATCGGCTGGTCATTGAAGAGTTGGATCGCGACGTCCACCACGGTCAGCAGCGGGGCCCAGACGACGGCGATTCGCAGGTAGCTGCACCGGTGCAGGACCATCAGCGCCCAGGCCAGCATCGGCAGGGCCCAGAAGCCGGGTGCCCACTGGTTGGCGGGGCTGAACAGGTGCCGCTCGGGGGCCAGCAGCAGTCCGGCCCCCAGCAGGCTGAAGCCGGCGGTGCGGACCAGCAGGGGACGACGCACGTCCAGCAGCAGGCCGAGCAGGGTGAGGGTATTGCTGATCCCCAGCAATACTAGGCCGGGCAGGAATTCCCGCATTGGCACGTCGTCGAAAGTGGGCACCAGGGCCACGAAGGTGACCACCAGCCAGGAGAGCAGCCCGGTGAACCGCAGCCCCTGCACCACTGCCTCACGCATCGACGAAGCGCCCGACGAGGTGCGGGTTGCCACGGTGAAGACGGGAGAGCGGGACACGAGACCTACTTGGAGGGGATGGTGGGTTGGAACCCGTATCGGCGCGAGTCTTCCAGCCGAAGGGGCCAGTTCGGGCGGTGGTGGCCAGTAGCCGTTCTTCCCTCCGGGGACGTTCAGGATCCAACCCTCGCCCGATGCCTGTCTGGCCAACGCTACGTGTCGGTTCCGCGTCGGACATCACCCCGAAGGCGGTGATCGACACGAACAAATGCCCAGCCCCGCCGGCGAGGTATGCCGACGGGGCCGGGTGTGGCGGCCGCGGGTGACGGGCCGCGAGTGATGGGTGGGTCAGCGGGTGACCAGGTCCTCGTCTCGGGCGGTGGCACCGTGCGCCGCCGCGGGCTGGCGAGCGTCGTTGGTGGCGGTCCGCCCGCGGCCCAGCAGGCCGTCGATGCTGAACCGGCCGGCGCCGGCACCCACCAGGGTCAGGGCCGCGGCGCCGATGGCGCCCACCAGCTCCCAGCCGCCCTCCTTGACGAAGATCCCGGAGCCGGTGTGGGCAAACAAGTAGGCGCCGAACATGTTGAGCGCGGCCAGCAGGGCGACGACGGGCGTGGCGATGCCCAGGATCAGGGCGGCGCCACCCACCAGCTCGACGACGGCGGCGAAGGCCGCGGACAGCTGGGGAGCGGGAACCCCCATCTGCTTGAAGGTGCCGGCGGTGCCGGACAGGCCCCAGGTGGAGAACTTCTGCCAGCCGTGGGCCATCAGGATGACGCCCAGCAGCAGGCGGGTGACCAACAGGGCCAGGTCACGGACGAGGTGGGGCGGGGTGAGCAGGTGGCGCATGGGAGTTCCTTCGTGCGTGGGCAAGCCCCGGCTTCTGCGAGGCGCCCACCACGATATAGTTGAATCGTCAACAATGCAAGACAGGGTTCCGCGCTTCCCCGCTCAGTGCCGCAGCGGCGGATGCAGGTCACTCATGGTGAACCGCTGCCGGGCGCCGACGGCCACCACATCCAGCAGGAAGGTGGTCCCCCCGATCACCGCCAGCACGATCACGTCCCGCGTGAAGTGACTCCACAACCCGCCCGAGATCACCACGCGGAAGGCGTCGATGGAGTAGGTGATGGGCATGAACGGGCTGATCCAGCGGAAGAAGGGCGGCAGTACCGCGGCCGGGTAGGTGCCACCCGTCGAGGCCAACTGCAGGATCAGCCAGACCAACAGCAGCGCCGAGCCGGGCAGCCCCAGGGCCATCCGCAGCAAGTGCGCGATCATGGAGAAGACCACCGCCACCAGCAGGGTGAGCCCCACGGCCGCGATCCCGTGCAGAGGATCGAGGCCGAGCGCGATCCACACCGTCGCCAGCATGATGAACGCGCCGGCTGCGGCCACCGTCCCGAAGGGGAGATAGGCGCTCAGGGTGAGGTGGGCCGGATTCATCCGCCCGGACAGCAGCCGGCCGGAGATGGGCCGCATCACCAGGAAGCCGGAGATGCCGAAGACCCACATGGCGATGGACAGGAACAGCGGCGCCAGGCCCCGGCCGTAGACGTGGGCCGGGTTCTCCACCAGGGTGTGCACGTCGGCCGGGGCGGAGAGCACCTGCGCCGCGCCCTGGGCCTGGCTCTTGCTCAGCGCCGGGATCTGCTTCACCCCGTCGGTCAGGCCCTTGGTGAGCTGCTCGGAGCCGGACTTCAGCTGGCCCAGGCCCTGGTCCAGCTTGGTCATGTTGGTGTCCAGCTTGGCCATGCCCCCGTCGAGCTGGCCCAGGCCGGTGTTCAGCTGGCTGACGCCGCCACCGGCCTTGGTGATTCCCGCGCTCAGGGTGCCGGCCCCCTCGGTGGCCTGGTCAATGCCCTTGTGAAGGCTGCTGGCGCCGGTGGCGACCTGCTGGGCGCCGCTGTTGAGCTGCTTCAGCTTGGCCGAGGCATTGCCCAGGTCCTTGGCGGCATTGGCGTCCTGCACCCGCTGGTTGAGCGCGGCGGAGCGGGTGGACGCCCGGGTGGCGGCGGTGGCCACCTTGGCATTGCGGGCCTGGGCCTCGTCCAGTCTGGTCTGCGCCTTCTTGTAGGCCTCCGTGTCAGCCACCTCGGGCAGCTGGCCGACGGTGGCCAGGGCTTCCTCCGCCTGGTCCAGCTTGTTGCCGACGGAATCGGTGGTGCCGGTGACGTCGGAGCTGATGGCCTGGATGTCGGTGTTGATGGTGGCCGAATCCTGTTTCACCTGGCCCTGCAGCTTTGCGGCCCTGTCCAGCACTGGCACGACGGTGTCCTCCAGTTGCTGGGTTCCGCCCGCCACCTGGCTGGCGCCGTTGTAGAGCTTGAGGGAGCCGGTCCCCAGCTCGCCCAGGCCGGACTGCAGATCACCGGCGCCCTTCTCCAGCTTGGGGAAGGCCTGGTCAAGGGTGTTGGCGCCGGTGGCCAGCTTGGTGGTGGCGCTGTGGGCCTCCGTCGTGCCGGTGGCCAGCTGGGCCGAGCCACTCTTGGCATCGGTGAGTCCCTTGGTCAGCTTGGCCGAGCCGTCCCGGGCGTCGATCATCCCCTGCCGGATCTTGTCCAGATTGGCGAAGACGGCCTCGAAATAGGCCTCGACGGCCGTCTCGTTGACCGCCTGCTCGATCTTGTTCTGGGCCTGGCCGGTGACCGAGCCGATCACGAAGCCATTGGCATCATTGCGATGCATGGTGATCTCGGCCCGCTTGGGGGTGGCGCTCGAGGCGCTGACCAGGTTGGCGGAGAAGTCCTTCGGCACCCGAACCGTCAGGTAGTAGCGGCCCTCCCGCAGGCCCTCCTCGGCGTCCGCGGCATCGGTGACATGCCAGTCGAAATCCTTGCCGGAGACCACATTGTCGGTGAAGTCCTGGCCCGCGTGCACCTGCTGCTTGTTGTAGGTGACCGGCTGGTCCTCGTTCACCACCGCCACCGGCAGGTCCTGCAGCCGGCCATAGGGGTCCCAGTTGGCGGCCAGGTAGATGGAGCCGTAGATCACCGGCACCAGGGTGGCGAAGATCAACGCCAGCTTGGGCAGCAGGCCGCGGAAGCGACGCAGTTCGAAGCGGGAGAGCAACATCAGTCGAGTTCCTCGGTGGTGGGATTCGTGGAGGTGGGCTGGGCCAGCCGACGGCGCAGCCGGTGCAGCTCGAAGTTCGGTTCGGTGCGGGTGGGCGGCGGGCTCAGGTGGACCACCTGGGCTCGGGGCGGCACCGGACTCTGTTCCAGCGAACTCAGCACGAAGCTGTGGCCCTGCTCTGTCAGCAGGCCCAGGCCGTCGTGGATCCAGGTCAGTTGGCGCTCGGTCAGGGAGTCGTCGACATCATCCAGTACGACGAAGCTGGCCGGGGCCAGGCAGCCCAGCACGATGGTCAACAGGGTGCGCTCGACGGCCGGCATCCGGCCGACCCATTGCTCCTTGTCGAACTGGTGGTTGAGCAGGGTTTCCAACTCGGCGAAGCGCTCCCGGCCGCGGCGTACCCCGATCCCGTCGGCGATGGCCCGTTCGTCGCGGGACTCGGCAATGGTCAGGTTGGGCTCCAGATCCGCCAGGTCACTGATTCGCGCGACGGAGACCTGCCGCCGCAGCTTGCGGGGGTGGGCGATGCCGTCGATCTCGGCGGACTGCAGCTCCCCCTGAACCCCCTTCAGCCGGCCGGACAGCGCCAGCAGCAGCGCGGACCGCCCGGCGCCCTGCTGTCCGGTCACGACGGTGATCCCGCCCCTGGTCAGGGTGAGGTCCACCGGCCCGAAGACCTTGGACTCGCGGCCGCGCAGCTGGAGCCGGCGGGCGCGCAGAATCTCGTCGTCCCCGGTGATGGGTGTCGGGCTTTCGGGCGCAGCGGGTGCCGGGGCCTCGGCTGTGAGCAGTGCCGGGTTCTCGGTAGCGACAGGTGCCGGGCTGATGATGTCGAGGCCGGCGGAGACGGGCTCGTCCTGGATGGCGGGGGCCGAGTGTCGCGGTGCCTCGACCGGTGCCGGGTCGGCGTCATTCCGGGGCTCGACGGCCGAGTGCCGCGGGGCCTCCACGTGGGCCGAGCCTGTCGCGGCCACGTGGGGCAGGTCCCCGTCACGGGGGCTCTCCACGTCGTCCCTGCGCGGGAGGACGGGCGCCTCGTGAGGCTGGATCTCAGGCATGGGCTTCCTTTCGGGACGTACCCGAAAAATATATTCGGACTAGCTGGTCTAGAAAAGCTGTGGCTCTTGGCGATCTCTCAGTTGCTCAGCTCGCCATGGACCCGGACGGTCGCCTCGCCGCCGATCCAGATTTCGGAGCCGTCGTCGCGTACCGTCACCCGGCCGGCGCGCCCCACCTGACCGCCCTGCGTGGCCACGTACTGCGCCGGTACCAGACCCCGCCCGCGCAGCCACTGGGCCAGGGCCCCGTTCAGGGAGCCGGTCACCGGATCCTCGCGGTCCTCGGCGATGGCGCGCACCTCGTAGGCGACAGGGGAGCCGGCGTCCTCCAGCCCCACCAGGCCGATGTGGACGCCGGGCCGGTCGGTATGCGGGCGGACGGCCCGCACGGCGTCGGCATCGCGCAATTGCAGGAGCTGCCACGGCGGGCCGTTCACACCCCAGGCATGGGCCACGACGTCCGCTGGTGTCAGGTTGAGCACCCGCACGGCCTTGGTCAGGTCCTCGTCGTCCAGCGGGCCGGTGCGGATGCACGGCGGGGTGGCGAAGGCCAGGTCATCCCCATCGATCCGCACCGGTACCAGCCCGGCACCACATTCCTGCACCACGGTGCCTGGCCGGTGCGGGCGGCCGCCCAGCTCCAGCCAGGCCCGGGCGGTGCCCAACGTGGGATGGCCGGCGAAGGGGAACTCCTGGCTGGTGGTGAAGATCCGCACCCGGTAGTCCGCCTCCGGCGTGGTGGGGCGGAGCAGGAAGGTGGTCTCGGAAAAGTTGGTCCAGGCCGCGATCCGTTGCATCTGCTCCGTGCTCAGGCCGTCAGCCTCGGCGATCACCGCGAGGGGATTGCCGCTGAACGGGCCGGTGGCAAAGACGTCGATCTCAAAGAAGGGGTGGCGCATCCTCCCATCTTCCCGCGAACCACACAGTGGGTCGGGGGGCCCGTTGTCCCGATGGAGCGAATACGAGGGTCCAGTGCCACTACGGCAATTGGCTGCGGCATTCGCTCTACCGGGACAACGGGTCGTCCGTCCAAGCGGATGGGGCGGGCGGATCCGGCCGCCCGAGCCGGTCCGAGCAGACGCCATGCGATAACGTGGCCGACAGTGACGCGGGGTGCCACCCCTCTGGGAGTGATGGTGGCTGAGAACACACCCGTCGAACCTGATCTAGTTCGGACTAGCGAAGGGACGTTGCTTTTCATGAGCACATCCAAAGACCCAGCCATTCATTCCACCGTCGTGACCCCGGCCGGCCTGGCCGAAGCGCTGCGCCTGCTGCGGGAGAGGACGCCGCTGGTGCAATGCCTGACCAACATCGTGGTGGCCCAGTGGACCGCCAATGTGGTGCTGGCCGCGGGCGGGGCGCCGGCCATGGTGGACAATCCGGAGGAGGCAGGGCTCTTTGCCGGGGTCGCCTCCGGGGTGCTGGTGAACACCGGGACCCCCTACCGGGAGACCTACCAGGCCATGCGGGTGGCTTCGCATTCCGCGCACGAGGCCGGCACTCCCTGGGTGCTGGACCCGGTTGCCGCCGGGGGATTGCCGGTGCGCACAGCCTTCGCCCTGGAGGTGCTGGACAACCAGCCCACCATCATCCGGGGCAATGCCTCGGAGATCTCGGGGTTGTCCGGCGGGGCGGGTGGCCGTGGTGCGGACACCACCGTCGCGCCGGAGGAGGTGCTGGGCCTGGCCCAGGGGCTGGCACGCAGCGTCGGTTGCGTGGTGGCGGTCTCCGGGGCGGTGGACCACATCACCGACGGGGAACAGGTGGTCCGGATCCACAACGGTGACCCGATCATGACCCGGGTCACCGGGGTGGGTTGCAGCCTGGGCGCGCTGATGGCGGGCTTCGCGGGTGTCGCGGAGCCGCTGCTGGCGGCCTCGGCCGCGACGGCCCTGATGTGCGTGGCCGCGGACAATGCCGTCGCGACGACGCAGGGGCCGGGGAGTTTCGCCGTCGCCCTGCTGGACCAGCTGGCCCTGGTCACCCCCGAGGAACTGGAACAGAAGGTGAAGCTCTCATGAGGCCCACATCGGCTGAGCTGGTCGAAGCCATGACCTGCTACCTGGTCACCGACACCGGCATCTGCGGTGGCCCCGAGGCCGTGGTCCGCACCGTGCTGGCCGCCGTCCAGAATGGCGCCACCTTTGTGCAGGTGCGGGACCCGGACCTGCCTGACGACGGCTTCCTGGAGCTCTCCCGGGCGGTGGTGCGGGCCGTCGCCGGCCGGGTGCCCGTGGTGCTCAACGATCGGGTGCACCTGGTGGGCCCGGCGGGAGCCGACGGCGCGCACATCGGCCAGGGGGACCTGCCTCCCGTCGAGGCCCGGGCAGTGCTGGGGCCGGATGCGATTCTGGGCCTGTCCGTCGAGCAGCGTTCGCACGTGGAGGCAGCCAACCGACTGCCAGCGGGGACCTTGGACTACCTGGGAATCGGGCCGGTCTGGGCGCAGCAGACCAAGCCGAATGCCGCCCCGCCGATCGGGCCCGACGGGCTGGCGGAGCTGGCCCGGCTGAACCTGCTGCCCTCGGTGGCGATCGGCGGGGTCGGCGGACCCGGGCGGGTTGCGCCGGTCAAGCCGTCGGGCGCCGGCATGGCGATTGTCAGTGCCATCTGTGGTGCCGATGATCCGGGCGCGGCCACCGCCGCCATCCTGCGGGAGTGGCAGCAAGCAGGTACCGCAAGCACGATCCCCGGGGTGCCCAACCCGACCACGATCCCCGAGCCCGTCGAGGGGCTGGAGAACGAGGTGCGCCCATGATCCCCAAGGTCCTGTCCATCGCCGGCGTCGACCCCAGCGGCGGCGCCGGGATCTTCGCCGACCTCAAGACCTTCAGCGCCCTGGGCGGCTACGGAATGGGCGTGGTCTGCGCGCTGACCGCCCAGTCGACGCGGGGTGTGACCGGCGTCGCCGGGGTGGAACCGGACTTCGTCTGGCGGCAGTGGCAGACCTTGGCCGACGACATCCTGCCCGACGCGATCAAGATCGGGATGCTGGGCACCCCGCAGGTGGCGGCCGTCGCAGGCCGGATCATCGACGACTACCGGGCTCGCGGCGGAGAACACGTCGTGCTGGACCCGGTGATGGTGGCCACCAGCGGGGACCGACTGCTGGACGTCGAGGCCGAACAGGCCGTCCGCGGATTGATCGGCAAGGCGTCCTTGATCACCCCCAACCTGCCGGAGGCGGCCGTCCTGCTGGGCGTCGACGAGGTGCGTGACGGTGCTGCGATGGCGGCCCAGGCCACGGCCCTGCTGGAGCTGGGGGCGCAGCGGGTGATGTTGAAGGCCGGGCACCTGACCGGGCCGGAAGCCGTGGACATCTACGCCGACGCTGAGGCAATCACCGAGCTCAGCGCGGCCCGCGTCGAGACCCGGAACACGCACGGCACGGGTTGCACCCTGTCCTCGGCGATCGCGACCCTGCGGCCGCAGCGTGGCACCTGGTTGGAGGCCGTCGCCGATGCAAAGGCATGGCTGACCCACGCCCTGGAACGCGCCGACGAATTGCAGATCGGGCACGGGCACGGGCCCGTACACCATTTCTGGAATCTCTGGAAGGACTGACATGGGCTTCACCGACGAACTCTGGGAGCAGGCCTGCCCCATCCTGACCGCCATCGAACGGCACCCCTTCGTGACCGGGCTGGGCGACGGCAGCCTGCCCCACGACATCTTCGAGGGCTACCTGACGCAGGACGCGCTCTACCTGGCCGACTACGCCCGGGCGATGGGCATGCTGGCTGGTCGCGCGTCGCACGCCGACGAGATCACCTTCTGGGGCATTGGGGTGCAGGGGGCGATCGTCGCGGAGCGCGAGCTGCACGCCGCGCATGTGGAGGTGGGGGCCGGTGTGATGTCGCCCACCTGCCGGGCCTACACCAGCTACCTGCTGGCGACGGCCGCCGCCGCCCCCTACGAGGTGGGGGTTGCGGCCATCCTGCCCTGCTTCTGGATCTACCAGTGGGTGGGGGAGAAGCTGCTGGAGTCCGCCGGTGACCTGTCCGGGCACCCCTATGGGGACTGGATCGGGATGTACGGGGACCCGGCCTTCGCGGAGTCCACGGCCCGGGCGCGGGAGATCACCGATCGGCTGGCCGACGCCGCCTCCGACGAGGTCCGCGAGCGGATGCGGGAGGCCTTCCTGCAGGCGTCGCGCTATGAGTGGATGTTCTGGGATGCCGCTTGGCGCCAGGAGGCCTGGCCCGTCTGACTTCCTCAGGCGACGGGCGGTAGCCCCGAACGCAGTCTGTTCAACCGGATCGCGACCGTGAGCACGTCGGCCGTCTCCTGGTGGTTGCATCCGCGCAGCACCGGCATCTCGATGCCCCGAGCGCGAAGCGGCTTGTGGACATCCTTGAGCAGGACGTCATGGGCGCGGGCCCAGTCGCGGCCCTCGCTGGTCAGGATGAGCAGGACCCGCATGTCCCAGGCCTCGTCGGTGTCCCTGCCGGCCTCCGCCTCCGCCAGCATGCGCCACGGGATGACTGGTTGGTCACGTTCCGCGATCCCGTCGGGCCTGATCCGGATGGCGTGACGCACGGTGGCGAGGTTCCAGACGGCGGCGTAGACGAGCAGAAGGACCAGCAGGCCCAACAGGACGAGTCCGCCCTGCCTGAAGCGGGACTCCTCGGTGAACAGGCTGATGGTCACGAAGGCCAGCAGCCCGAGCGTCAGGAGGAAGTACCTGCCCTCTCGTACCGCACTGCCCGGCAGGTCCACGTGATTGCTGCGGTGGATGGTGTCGAGTTGCCTCTGCATCTGGCTCATGCGCTCCCTCCCGGATTTGCGGTGGGAAGTCCAAGACGCTGGCGGTGGGCGCGGATCGCGGTGAACAGGAGTTCGGCCGTCTGCTCGTGGCTGCACCCCCGGACGACGGGGAAGAGCAGGCCTTCGGTACGGGTGGGGGAGTTGATCCACAGCCTGGGCCATCCCGCGCTCTCTGCCCACTGTTCACCGCTGGCAGTCAGGGTGACCAGCACGCGTTTGGTGTGATGCTCGCCGCCGGTGTTCTTGCCGGCGACGGCACCGGCCATCGCCTCCCAGGGCACCACTGTTCCGTCGCGCACGGCCATGCCCTCCGGACTGATCCGGATGGCCGGACGACGACGGGTGAGTGTCTTGAGGGTGAGGGTGATGCCGATCAGGAGAAGCAGGACAACCAGGCCCAGAGCCGCCCGGACATCGGGTGACGGGTGGGAGAGGGCTTGGAGGGAGGCGACGACCAATATCGCGATGAGGAAGACGAGCTTGACCCACTCCCTCCACGTGCTGGCGGGCAGGTCCACAGCCGTGGAGGTCTGGATGGCGGTCTGGTATTCCTCGACGGAGTTCATGGCCTCTCCTTGGGCTCGGGCGGTCAGGCGACGGGTGGCAGGCCCAGGCGCGAGCGATGAGCGCGGATGGCGGCGGACAGCAGCTTGGCGGTCTGGTCCGGATTGCAGCCCTTCGCCAAGGGGACCTGCATTCCGCGCAGGTCCTTGCGGTGCGCGAGCTTCATCCGGGCCGTGCCGTGCTGGCGCAACCAGGCCAGGCCGTCGTCGGTGAGGGACAGGACGGGGAATTCCGTGGCGCCGCGGTCCGTGTGCGGGTCCGTGTGGCGGAAGGCGCCGCCGATCAGCGGCCACGCGATGACGGGGGAGCCGTCGACGCACAGTCCTTCGGGCAGGATCCGGTAGATGTGCCGCACTCGGGTGAGGCTGGCGAAGCCGGCCAGCGTTGTGACGGCCATGGCGAGGCCGAAGGCCGCGGCCACGAGCCGGATGACGTTGCTGGAACCACCCAGCGCCACCGCGGCCGAGGTGAACGTGAGCACGGCGGGGGCAATGGTGCGCCACACCAGCGACGAGGTCCTGCCCGGCAGGTCGACACTCTGGCCCTGCTCGGTGGCGATCATCAGCTCGTCAAGGGTGGACATGGGATCACCGTAGTGGGAGCCGGGTTCGCAGCCCCCGGGCCAGTCGTCTCCCCGCGGTCTCCGAGCTGGATTGGTCCCCACGATCCCCGAGCCTGTCGAGGGGCCCCGGTGCGAGCGGGGGGTTCCGCTCGCACCGGACGGGCCATTCTCAGCAGACCGGCTGGAAAACGTCGGTGACGAGGTCTTCCGGGGCCGCCTGGTCCGGTGTCACCAGATAGTGGTTGAAGGGTTTGGCCGCCAGGCTGCCGTCGCTGCGCAATGTGAGGCCGTCAGTGGCCAGCCGGCTGTTGATCAGATCGTGTGCGGTGGTGATCTGGTCATAGGACCCGGCGACATGCGCGACAAGGCAGTCTCGTTCGGGCAGTTCCAGGACCTGCAGCGGGGCCTCGGCCGTGGTGCCGGGCGCGACGGGGAAGAAGACCGACAGCTCGACGTCGTGTTCGGTGTACTCCTCGCAGTGCTCGATGACACCGCACGGGCCGATCGGGGTGATGCCCTGGGCCTGCAGCAGCGGGAAGAACTGCTGCCACAGCTGGCCCTCGTCGGAATAGGTGGGTACGACGCCGTGCAGGGCGACGACGGTCTGGGCGGGGACGGTGGTGCGATCGACGGTGATGGACATGCTGGGCTCTCCTTGGCTGAGAAGTGTGGTGATCAGGGCCAGCCGGTTCTGGGCCGCGCGCTGTTCGTCGACGAGGGTCTGGCGCTGCAGTTCCAGCGCGCTGGCCCAGGCCGGCGTCCTGCGGGCGGCGAGGAGGGCTGAGATGGCGGAGACGCCGAAGCCGACGTCGCGCAGGTTGCGAATGTCCGCGGCATCGCGCAGTTGCTCCGGGGAGTAGCGGCGGTAGCCCGTCCACGGGTCGATGGCGGCGGGCACCAGGACACCGTGGGCGTCGTAGTGGCGCAGCATGCGGACGGACAGGCGGGTCAGCGAACTGAACTCGCCGATCGTCATGAGCTTCGTGGTCTCGGCCATGGCTCCACTGTGGCGTCTGACACGGTGGCAGGGTCAAGAGTCTGATTCAGAGCGACCAAGCTCACCCAACCACGGTGCCCGAGCCTGTCGAGGGCTCCTCAGAGTGACGACGGCAGCCGGACCTCGCGCAGATCGGTGGCGTCCACCAGGGCGTTCACGACGCTCAGCGTGGGTTCGGCGTGGATGCCGGGCAGATCCGCCACACCCTCGCCGGTGAAGGCCAGCCGCTCCCGCTCAAGGTCGAACTGGGCGTCGACGCCCGGCTTGTTGCCGCGGACATCCAGCCGGTGCCACGCGCCGTCGACGTGGATGGCGACCAGCCCGTGCAGGACGGGTCCGTCGTCGCCGTCGATCAGCTGGTAGGCCAGCCCCGCGGGGATCCCGGAGCGACGAAAGAGCGCCGCGGCCAGGTGCGACTTGGCATAGCAGAGCCCAGTGCCCTGCTCCAGCACCTGATAGGCGGTGAGCGTCACGGCGGTGTCCCCGTGGTCCAGGGAGTGCCGGATCTCGTCGCGCACATACTCATAGATCCTCTTGGCGGCGGTCAGCTGGTCCGGGCTGTCGGCGGTGAGCCGATCATGCAGCGCGGCCACGTCCTGGTTGTGGTGGGCCATCACCCAGGACCAGGCCAGGAAGCGACGGCTGGCCGGCGGGTCCGGGTCGGGACTCCGGTGGCTGAACACGGCGCGCAGCATCTCGGTGAGCTCGTCGCGGCCCTCACTCGCCGGCTGGCCCAATTGGGCCTGATAGCGGTCCGCGGCGTCGTCACGGCCGATGGCGATCAGCATCTCGTCCAGGCCGATGCCCTCACAGCGCACCTCCCGCAGCCGGCCCTGCTGGACCTCCACAATCACGTCGTAGCAGAGGAAGTCCACATCCTCATAGCCGCTACCGTCGGGCAGGTCGGGGAAGTTGGTGCGGATGGTGGTCAGCGGGGCACAGTAGGTGGTGGTGGCCGTGTGATCGTCGGCGCCGATCTGGGCGGGCTGGAAGCCGACACCCTGGAGCACTGGCCCGAGGGTCACGTCGAGTTGTCGTAGGGCGGCTTCGGGGCTGGTCATGGCTCCACGGTACGAGAGCTTCACCGGCCTGGCCAGGCATTTTCCTGCCAGCAACGCATTGCGATGTCTTGCTCGGGTAGTTTTCCGGCATGAGCGTGGATGAGGTTCGGGCGCTGCTGACGGCCGGGCTGAGGGAGCTGGATCCGGCCGGGGTCGGTCCGGGTGCGCCGCCCGACGAGTACCAGATTGAGGCGACGGAGATTGCCCGTCGCCTACCGGCGGCGACGTCGGTGCGGGCCGTTCAGGACCTGATGCACCAGGTGATGGTGCAGTTCTTCGGGCCTGCCGACGTGGGGCAGCCGGGCCAGTACCGGGAGTTGGCGCAGCGAGTGTGGAGCATGGCCCACGGTCCCTGCCGTCAGGACAGCCCGTAGATCTGGGCGAAGGGGTCCCACGTCGAATCCCGGTGGGGTTCATACTCGGCGATCCGGGCCGCGTTGTCCGCTGCCTCAGCGCCGTGGAGATGCTGGATCAGGGCGTGGGCCATGTCCATCCCGGCGGCCACGCCCGACGAGGTCCATCGGTTCCGATCCGCCACCCAGCGGGCCTGCGGCTGCCAGTCGACGTCGGGTCCGCAACCGGTGACCCAACCGAAGGCGAGTTTGTTGCTGGTGGCGCAGTAGCCGTCCAGCGCGCCCGCGGCTGCCAGTAGGGCCGAGCCGGTGCAGACCGAGGTCACCAGACGTGAGTTCTTGGCGGTCCGGCCAAGCCAGCCCAGGAAGTCCGGATCGGCGGCGAGCGGACGGGTGCCGGCGCCGCCGGGAACCAGCAGGATGTCGGGTTCTTGCAGCTCCTGGTAGGAGGTTTCCGCGATCACCTGGACGCCCTGGGCGCTGCGGACCGGACCGGTGCCGGGGCCGACGTGCTCGACCTGGAGCCCGGGGACCTTGCTGAACAGCTCCACCGGCCCTAAGACGTCGAGCACTTCGAACCGCTCGAACAGGACCACGGAGATTCGTCGCGGGGAGGTCATGCAGTCAATCTAGGACGGATCCTCGGGCTCGGTGGGGGCCTGCCATCCACGTGTGACCGAGCGAAACGCCCCCGGGAGCCAGAAGCTCGCCGGGGGCGTTTCCCCTTGTCAGGGATGGCGGAGGATACGGGATTTGAACCCGTGAGGGCGTGAACCCAACCCGCTTTCCAAGCGAGCGCCATAGGCCTCTAGGCGAATCCTCCGTGGGAGAGCGTACACGTTCGGTTCACCTTGTCGCCAATCGGGCCGCGGAGCCGGGGTCAGTCCTTGTGGCTGATTGCGAAGGTGGCCTGTGCCTGGGCGATGTCCCGGCCGTCGGCGACGCGGGTCACCTCGGCGGATACCAGAGCCAAGGCCTTCGAGGTCTTCAGTACCTCGGCCCGGGCCTCAAGCTCGTCGCCTGGCTCCGCACCATTGAGGTAGGTGACGGTCATCTGCACTGTCACCACCGTCGCGTCATCGTCAACCGCCTCGCGCACCGCCTCGCCCATGGTGGAGTCCACCAGAGTGGCAATCAGGCCGCCATGGACCCCGCCGTTCGCGTTGGCGGCCCAGTCGGCCGTGCTCACCCGTGCGTGCGGGCCATCGCCCACGTGAACCTTGTTGTTCTCCAGGAATCCCATGGGAGGACGTTAGAGCCTCGCGGTGGGGGAGCGCATCCCCTCGAATGGGTGATTGTGGGAGGCATGCCAAGGCCCCGCCCGCGCAAGGCGCGAACGGGGCCCAGACCACAACCAGGACAGCTCAGTGCTTGTGGTTGATGATCTCGTCGTAGAGTTCGGCGGGGGTGAGATCGTCGGCATCCGGGGCCGCGTGCTTGCGGCCGAAGAACCATGCCACCCCCAGCAGGATGAACCACAGCGGCGTGACCATCAGGGCCTGCAGGGTGTCCTTCTCCTGCGTGAGGATCACCAGGATGAAGGCGAAGAAGACCAGCACCACCTGGGGCATGAACCTGGCGCCGGGCATCGGGAAGATGCTTCTGGCATGCGCCTCGGGGAAGCGCTTGAGGTACTTCATGTAGCTCAGCAGGATCAGGCCCCAGACGAAGATGAAGAGCACCGCGGAGATGGTCGTGACCACGGTGAAAGCGCCCATGATGGAATCGCTGAGCATCAGCAGCACGGCGGTGAGGATCAGGGAGACGCTCATCACCAGGCCCGCGACGGGCACGCCATTGCCGGACAGCCGGCCGAAGCGCTTTGGGCTCATCCCACGGTGCGCCAGGCCGTAGAGCATCCGCGAGGTGGAGTAGATGCCGGAATTGCAGGAGCTCGACGCGGAGGTCAGCACCACGAAGTTCATCACCGACGCGGCGGCACTCAGGCCGATCAGGCCGAACAGGTTCACAAACGGGCTGACGGCGGGGTTCACCTCATCCCACGGGGTCACCATCATGATGGCCAGCAGCGCGAAGACGTAGAAGAAGATGACGCGCACGGGGATGGAGTTGATGGCCTTGGGCAGCGTCTTCTCCGGGTCCTTGGTCTCAGCCGACGTCGTACCCACCAATTCGATGCCGACGAAGGCGAAGACGGCAATCTGGAAGGCCGCGAAGAAGCCCTTGAATCCCGTCGGGAAGAAGCCGCCGTGGCTCCACAGGTTGCTGACCGCGGCCACCTGTCCGTTGGGCGCCTTGAAGTGCGTGACGACCATGTAGAGGGCGGCGACGATCAGCACCAGGATGGCGATCACCTTGATCAGTGCGAACCAGAACTCCAGCTCGCCGAAGAGCTTGACCGTCAGCAGGTTGAGCCCCAGCAGGGCGAGCATCACGGCGCACGCCAGCCCGACGGACAGCGACTTGTTGTGCACCCAGTAGTCCCAGTAGCCGCTGATGGCCACCAGGTCCGCCATGCCGGTGACCACCCAGCACAGCCAGTAGGTCCAGCCGGAGAAGAAGCCGGCCCAGGGGCCGAGCATGTCGGCGCTGAAGTCCTGGAAGGACTTGTACTTCAGGTTGAACAGCAGCAGTTCGCCCATGGCGCGCATCACGAAGAAGAGCATGATGCCGATGATCAGGTAGACCAGTACCAGCGACGGCCCGGCGGCGTGGACGGTCTTGCCGGAGCCCATGAACAGGCCCGTTCCAATCGCGCCACCGATGGCGATCAACTGGATGTGACGGTTGCTGAGGCTACGTTGCAGGTGCCCTTCATGCTGTGTTGGCTCGCTCATGGGCGGCTCCTTCCAAGAGGCCAGGGCCCCTCGGCCCGGCGGGGAAACGCTAGTGGCCAGACCCCGGCCGCGGACCCCATATCACGAAATGAGCGGGGTTGTCTGCCTCCCCGGGCGGATCGTCTCGCTGTGCGGCGATTGGTCCAGGGGCTGCCGCGGGGCTAAAGTAGACCCAAGGTCCCCGCGCGGTGGTACCTCGCCCAACTCCCCCAGGGTCGAAAGACAGCAAGGGTAAGTGAGCTCTTCCAGGTGCGCGGGGACCCCTTTGCGTACAGGGTCTTCTGTGCGTCCAGGGTCTTCCGGGCGCCCTCAGCCGCGGGCCAGGTCTCGTCGCTCGGACCCCCACAGGCCAACCGCCAACGCCGCCAGCACCGCCGTGGCCAGGGCCGTCGTGGCCGGACGCGACGCGGCCTCCATCGGCACCTGACCCACCAGGTGTAGCGGGGGCAGGTCCCGGGCCCACTCGGGCAGGCGCAGCGGCTCGCCCACGATGCCCACCACCGCCACCCACGCCACCGGCAGCCAGGCCAGCGCCCGCCACCGCGGGGCGACGGCCACCAGCAGCGCGCCGAAGGCGACCACCAGCAGGGTTGGCGCCAGCAACCAGGCGGCGGCCCGCAGCGGGTCGTCGGCCACCTCGGGGCGGTCCATCACCCGGGCCTGCACCAGTCCCAGCGTCGCCGACGAGGCCACGGAGGCTGCCGTGCTTCCTGTCAGGGCCAGGCCGGTGAAGGCGAGCCACCAGCGCAGGCGAGGGAGTCGGCCGGCATGCAGCAGGCCCATCCGGCCGGAAATCTCCTCGGCGCCCAGCCGCAGCACCAGCCCAAGACCGGCCGCCATCGCCATCACCTGGGTCAACAACAGGGCGAGCACGACGGACAACCGGTTCGCGTCACCGCCGAAGGCCTCGGCCAGGCTCGGATTGGCCTCGACGACGTCGACGAACTCCTGCGACATGCTGCCGATCGCCGCCGCCCACGCCACCGCTCCCAGGCCCCAGCCGAGCAGCCCGGCGGCTCCCAGCCGCCAGGCGAGACCCAGCGGTGTGGCCAACCGCCCACCGGCCGTCGGCCGGCCCGGCCGCGGAGCCAACAGGCCGGCGCCGAGGTCACGTCGCGCAGCCAGCCCGACGGCACCAGATGCCAGGGCCAAGGTCAGGGCGGCAAAGGCCAGCACCGGCCACCAACGCCACGCGCCCCAGGGGTGTGCCTCGGCCACCCAGCCCATCGGGGAGGCCCAGGTCCACGACGTGTTGCGGCCGTCCACCACCGCCCGCACCAGGAAGGCGGTCAGGATGAGCGCCATCCCCGCCGCCGTCGCGCTGCGCGCCGTCGCAGCGGCCTGCCCCAACAGCAGCCCCGCCGCGCTGAAGGCCAACCCGAACAGGGCCATCACCGTCGCGTAGCGCAGACTGCCCGACGTCGGGAAGTCCTGCACCACAAGACCCACGGCGCTCAGCACCCAGAACAGGAGCCAGGCTCCGGTGCTGCTCAACGCAGCCGCCAGTGGCACCGCGGTGCGCGCCACCCGCCCGGAGGTGACCAGCTCCAGAATGCCCGCATCCTCCAGCCGTCGGGTCAACCGGACGGCCATCACCAATCCGATGATGGGCAGGGCGAGCTGGCCCATGAAGCCCACCTCATAGGCCACGATCCCACCCAGGTGCTCCAGGTCATGGCCGCGGCCGTTGAAGGCGGCCGCGGCGGGCGAAGCACCCATGGTCTGGCGATAGACGTCGCGTTGCTCCTGCTGGGGGTAGAGCGACGCGATACTCCCCGCCACCGCCGTCACCAGTGCGGCCAGCAGCGCCGGCGCCACCAGCAGCATCCCCCGTGAGGTGCGCCACTGCAGGCGCACCAGCTGCCACAGTCCGGTGGTCACTTCTCCTCCTTGCCGTAGTGCTGCCAGAACAGCTCGTCGAGGCTGGCCGGGGTGACGGTCAGCGTCGTGGGGGCAAGGTCGGTCAGTGTCCGCACCACCTCCAGCACCCCATCCGGGTGCACGGTGAGGCGGACGTGGTGCCCGTCGTGACTGGTCTGCCGCTCGGTGGTGCCCGGCAGGTCCAGGTGGTGGGGCAGTGGCGTGGCCAGGCCGGCCTCGACCCGCACCATGGCCCCGGCGCGCAGGGCATCCAGGGTGTCGGTGATGACGGTCTGGCCAGCACGGATGATGGTCACCCGGTCGCACAGCCGCTCCACCTCGGCCATGATGTGGCTGCTCAGCAGGACGGTGCGTCCCTCGTCGGCGAGCTCCCGAACGGTCTCGATGAAGCGCTCCTCCATGACGGGGTCCAGGCCCGACGTGGGCTCGTCGAGCAGCAGCAGGTCGGCGCGGGTGGACAGCGCCGCCACCAGTGCCACCTTCTGCCGGTTGCCCTTGGAATAGGTGCCGGCCTTGCGGCGCGGGTCCAGCTCGAAGCGCTGGATCAGGTCGTCGCGGCGACGGGTGTCCTGGCTACCCTGCAGGCGCCCGATCAGGTCAATGCACTCGCCACCGCTGAGGCTCGGCCACAGGGCGGTGTCGCCGGGGACGTAGGCCATTCGTTCGTGCAGCCGGGGGCCGTGCCGCCAGGGGTCCTCCCCGAACAACCGGAGGCTCCCCGCGTCCAGCCGCAGCTGACCGAGGATGGCGCGGATGGTGGTGGACTTGCCCGCCCCGTTGGGGCCGAGGAAACCGTGTACCTCCCCCCGGTGGACCGTCAGGTCGAGCCCGGCAAGCGCCCGGACGGTGCCGAAACTCTTCGTGATCCCCTCCGCCAGAATCGGAGAGGAACTCTCAACTGAAAGTGACTGTCTCATGAGTTCAGGGTAGACGAACTGGGAGTCACTGTCAGGTTTTGGGGCATACTGTCAGGGTTCGATCACTGCGGAGGTGGGCATGGCGGGTTTGAGGCAGCGCAAGAAGGCCGCGGCAATGCGGAACATCCAGCGGCAGGCCGTCGCCCTCTTCCGGGAACACGGCTTCGACCAGGTCACCGTCGATCAGGTGGCCGAGGCCTCCGAGGTCTCCCCGTCGACCGTCTATCGCTATTTCGGGACCAAGGAGGGGCTGGTTCTGCACGACGAGTACGACGCCGTGATCCTGGACGTCCTGCAGGAGCGGTTGCAGGCCGGATCGTCCTTCCTGCGGGCGGTTTCCGAAGCCTTGGAGGCCATTGGCCAAGGTCACTTCGTGGACGAGCGTGATGAGACGATGTACCGGATGGAGCTGTGGCTGGGGCACCGCGGAGTGCAGGCGGCGGCCGCGGTCTACCTCAACGAGGTGACCGAGCAGGTGGCCGAACTGCTGGCGGGGGCCGGGCAGGGATCCAAGGCCGAGGCGCGCTTCATTGCCGCGGCCACCATCAACGGCTTCATCGCGGCGATCCAGAGTTGGTATGTCGAGGGCGCGGTGCGGCCCGCCGCCGACTATGTCCAGGAAGGCCTGGCTGCCCTGGCGCGGTTGTTGGCCGACGCCTGAGCGAGCCCTCGGTGGGGCTCGGGTTCGTCGTGGGGCAGGGGCGCAAGCTCGGTGGCCGACCTTGGCGAGGTCTGCTCCTCAGCCGTTCTGCGCGTAGGCGAGCTCCAGGAAGTCCCGCGCCTGCGCCACCGCCTCATCGGGCGCGACGTCGGCGCCGAAGTGCAGCCAGTGCGTCGCCTGCGCGAATCCCTTGGCCGGTTCGATCCCGGCAGGTGCCTCCCGGAAGCGCAGCCCCAGCCGGACGGTCAGCCGCGGCCCGGGCCCGACGGCGGCGAACTGCCGTGCCCGGACGATGGGCGTATAACTGGCCCGGCCCTCGACATGCGCTTCCAATCCGCAGGCCTCGGCGGCGGCCACCAGGGCGTCATGGAGGGGGCGCAGCGGCTGCTTCTTCCCGGCGTACATCTGGTCTGCGAACTGCTGGGGCGTGGGCATCGTCCAGCCCGCGCGGCCGGCCACCTCGAAGGCGATCGTCCACTGGCTGTTCTGTGCGATCCCATGCACATCCCGTAGCCAGCGGCGCACGGCCAGTTGGTTCAGCGGATCCAGCCCGGAGTTCTGCTGGACGATCCGGACCCACTCATCCAGGCTGTGGCCGGTGCGTGCACGCAGGGAATCGGCCACCGCGGCGGCCATGTCCTCGGGGGATGCCATGGTCACATTGTTCCCGACGCCGAGGGCGCACAGGAACTCCCCGGCGCCCAATCGGACGCCGCGGAGTGGTGGCTGGGTGGTGAGTGGTCAGCTGGGGGCGCCGGCGGCCTCGACGGTGTGATGCGGGGTCTCGGCCGGGGCCTCCAATCGGGCAAGGGCGGCGGACGCGCGCGTCGTCGCCCAGAAGGAGGCGGCCATCACGGCGATCAGGGCCAGGCCGATCCCCAGCAGCGGCAGGGCGATCGGCCCCGCCTCGGGCTGCCCCGACTCGCCACGCGCGGAACCAACCAGGAAGCTCACGCAGGCCAGCACACCCACCCCCAGTACCGTCTCCGTCGCCACGACGCGCGGGAACCGCGTCAGCACCAGCTCGCCGACGCGCTGCTGGTGATTGCGGCGCTGCTCGCGGGCGATCGCCGGCATCAGCACTAGCTGGTTCCAGGCGCCGGCTGCCAACAGCCCGGCCACCAGCAGCAGCTTGGCCAGCAGTACTCGGCCGAAGATGGTGGTCCACAGCTGCTCGATGCTGCCCACTTCGCGTCGGGTCAGCCACAGCCCGGAGGCGATCGCGGCGCCCACGGACCAGAGCGCGACGGTGCCGAAGCGGCTCCATGCCTGGGCCCAGGCGGCATGCTCCTCGGCGTCACCCTCGCGGCGGGTCAGGGAGATGGCGGCCAGCAGCCCGAGCCCACCCAGCCAGACGCTGCCGCCGATGATGTGGGCTTGGACGGCGATGGCGCTGGTCAGGTGATCGGCGTCGAGGGCCTTGCGGGGGATGGATCCGATCAGGCTGCCGGTTGCGGCGATCAGCCCCGCGGGCAGGGCCGGCCGGTCATCGCGTCGACGCCAGCTCACCAGCAGAAGGATGGCGCAGGCCAGGAAGCACAGGTTCTGCAGGCCGATCATGATCCCCGTCGAAACCCATTCGCCTTCCTCGGCGGGCTTGCGCAGGAAGTCGACGATGGCGCCAGGGGTCAATGCCTGACTGTAGGTGGGGCCGTTCTTGGCGCGGGCCACGCGCCCGGCCAGTTGCAGGTAGCCGCCGACCACCAGGATGATCCCGCCGATCCCCAGGGCGGTCGTGGCGCGATGGCGCACGGGGATGGCCGCCTTGGGCGCCAGGCGGAGCGACGGTCGCAGGGCCAGCGCGTGGGTGAGGGGTGCGCCGATGGCCCCGGCCAGGGCGACAAAGTAGAGGAACTTGGTGAGCAGGCGCCACAGCGGCGGCACTGCATAAGGGGTCACTTCCAATGGTGTGAAGACAATCGAGAACATTTAGGTAACGCTAACCTAAATAAGATCACGGTCCCCTTGCGTAAATGCTTGGATGGGTGAGGTTTCCGGCCCGTCGAAAACTGTCGGAGGTGTCAACTAGGGTTCAGGACGTGGACGACGACTACGAGAACGAGCTGGGTCTCGAGAGCGACGACGACTTCTTCGAGCAGGATGGCCCCGGGCTGTTCGGTGGGGAGCCGCCGGTGGCCGATGCCCGCCCCGCAGTCACCCAGGAGCCCGACGACGGGCTGGAGGATGACCCGGAGGACGAGCTGCTGCTGGGCGGAGCCGACACCCTGCTCGCCGAGCCGGCCGAGGCCGCGGTGGGCGACGACGCCATGCCGCCCGAATCCGGCGAGGCCCTGATCGCCGAGTCGACCTCGATGGCCCAGCCTGTCGATGGCCCGGCCGTCCCTACCGAACTCGCCGCGCCGGCATCCACACACCAGACGCGCGCGGTGGACGATGCCCCGGCGGCACCGCTGGCTCTCTATCGTCGCTACCGGCCGGAGACCTTCGCCGAGGTGATCGGGCAGGAGCACGTCACCGATCCACTGCAGCGTGCGCTGACCAACAACAAGGTGAACCACGCCTACCTGTTCAGCGGCCCGCGTGGCTGCGGCAAGACCACCAGTGCCCGGATCCTGGCCCGTTGCCTGAACTGTGAGCAGGGGCCCACGCCCACCCCCTGCGGCCAGTGCCAGAGCTGCCGGGACCTGGCGCGCGGTGGCAATGGTTCCATCGACGTGATCGAGATCGACGCGGCCAGCCACGGCGGCGTCGACGACGCCCGGGACCTGCGGGAACGTGCCTTCTTCGCGCCCGTCCATTCGCGCTACAAGATCTACATCATCGACGAGGCGCACATGGTGACGGCGCAGGGCTTCAACGCCATGCTGAAGCTGGTGGAGGAGCCGCCCCCGCACGTGAAGTTCATCTTCGCCACCACGGAGCCGGAGAAGGTGATTGGCACCATCCGGTCGCGCACCCACCACTACCCCTTCCGGCTGGTGCCGCCGAAGGTGTTGCAGAACTACCTGGCCACCCTGTGCGAGGCCGAGGGGGTCAACGTGGACCACTCGGTGTTGCCGCTGGTGGTTCGGGCGGGCGCCGGCTCGGTTCGTGACTCCTTGAGCGTGCTGGACCAGCTGCTTGGTGGCGCCGCGGCGGATGGGGTCAGCTATGAGCAGGCAGCCGGTCTGCTGGGCTACACCCCAGATGCCCTGCTGGACGAGATCATGGATGCCTTTGCCGCGGGGGACGCCGCCGGGGTCTTCGCCACCATCGACAAGGTGATTGAGGTGGGGCAGGATCCGCGTCGCTTCGCCGAGGACCTGCTGCGTCGGCTGCGTGACCTAGTGATCGTGGCGGCCGTCCCGGATGCGGTCTCCAGCGGGCTGATCGACGTCGCGGGTGACCAGGCCGAACGCCTGGAGACCCAGGCCAATGGGATGGGCGCCGGGGAATTGACCCGGGCCGCCGAGGTGATGGCCACCGGCCTGACCGACATGCGCGGCACCACCGCGCCCCGGCTGCACCTGGAGCTGATGTGTTCCCGGGTGTTGCTGCCGGGTGCGGACGTCGACGGCCGGGGCATCCATGCCCGGTTGGATCGGCTGGAGCGGCGGGTCGGGATGCCCGGTGCCCCCGCTCCCGCCGATCCCGGCGCCGGGCAGTGGAGCCCGTCGGATCTGGGAGGGGCGGCGCCCCATGCCGTCGCCCAGGGCCCGATGGATCAGGATCCGGCGCAGCGCGGTGCGGCTCCGCAGCCGGCGCAGGATGCCTCGGTGGCGCACGACTCCCGCCCGCTGCACACCCAGCCGGAGCACTTCGACGACGCCCCGCCGGCCCCGCCCGCGCAGCAGCGGCCTGCGGCCCAGCCCGACCCGCAGGCGCCGGCCTCGCAGCCGCCCGCGTCGCCGGGCGGGCAGCGCCCCGCCCAGCCGGGTGTCGGGCAGGGGCAGCGACCCGCCGCACAGCAGGGCCAGCGGCCCGCGGTGCAGGGTCAGCGTCCCGCAGCATCTCAGGGTCAGCGCCCCGCAGGGGCGCCCATGCTGGGGCAGCGCCCGGCGCCCGCCCCCGGGCAACCCAACCAGCCCGGACAGCCCATCCAGCCGAGTCAGCCCAACCAGCCTGGGCACGGTCAGCAGCCGGCGGGACAGCCCCCGGCATCAAGCCAGGCGGGTGCATCGGGCAGCATCGGGGTCTCCGACGTGCGTCGTCTGTGGCCGCAGGTGTTGGAGGAGGTCAAGACCCGGCGTCGGTTTGCCTGGATCCTGCTCAGCCAGAACGCGCAGGTGGTGGACGTGCGCGACGGTGTGCTGGTGCTGGGCTTCAGCAATCCCGGTGCCCGGGACCGGTTTGCCTCCGGCGGCAGCCAGGACGTGCTGCGCGACTGCATGGTGGAGGTGATGGGCGCCGACCTGCGGGTGGAGGCCATCATCGACGGCGGGCATACCGGTGGTTCCCCCGGCGGGGGCCGTCCTGCTGGTGGTCCCTCGGGTGGTCAGCCGGGTGGCGGCCAGCCTCGGGGGCCGCAGGGCGGTGACCAGGGCATGCCGGGCGGCCAGTCGTCGGCCCAACCCCCGCGCACCGACTGGCAACACCAGCCCGGTCAGGGGCCGGAGCGGCCGTCGCAGGAATCGGACGGTCAGGAGCTGCCCAGCGAACCGGCCTCCCCTTTTCGGGGTGACGGGGACCCGGGGCCGCAGACCCCGCCCAGCGCCCCGGAGCCGCCGCCGGACCACGTCGACTCGTCGCGCTGGACCCAGCAGGCCCGGCAGAACATCCGGCCCACGGCCTCGGGCCCCAGCGCGCCCGAACCGGAGGTGGACGAGTCCCAGCTGGTCAGTGACGACGACGAGTCGCTGGACGAGTCGGGCGAGTCCGCCGCGGAACTGATCACCCGGGCTCTGGGTGGTGTGGTGATCGCGGAGGAGGAGGCCAGCGTCTGACCCCACGGCCCCGAGCCGCCACCCCGCACCCCGAGCCGGTCGAGGGGTCGACATTCCGCTTCACCCGAGAGGTCAATGATGATCCACACCATCGTATTGGCGCCCGACTCCTTCAAGGAATCGCTCACCGCCAAAGAGGCTTGTCAGGCCTTGGAAGCCGGGCTGCTTCTGAGTCTTCCCGAGGCCCGCTGCGTCCACGTCCCGATGGCCGACGGCGGGGAGGGCACCGTGCACTCCCTGGTGGACGCCACCGGCGGTGAACTGCGCACCACCACCGTCGACGGCCCGCTGGGGGATCCAGTCCAGGCCACGTGGGGGATGCTGGGTGACGGCCGCACCGCGGTGATCGAAATGGCGGAGGCCAGTGGACTTGCCCTGGTTGCCCGGGAGCGACGCGATGTGCGCCGGGCCTCGACTCGCGGCACCGGCCAGTTGTTGTTGGCCGCCCTGGACGCCGGAGCTCGGCACATCGTGCTGGGGATCGGCGGCAGCGCCACCAATGACGCCGGAGCCGGGCTGGCCCAGGCCCTGGGTGCCCGGCTGCTGGATGGCCCGGGCAATGAGCTGGAACCCGGTGGTGCCGCCCTGGCCCGGTTGGACCGGATCGACGTCGCCGCGCTGGATCCCCGGCTCGGCGAGCTCACCCTGGAGGTGGCCTGTGACGTGACCAACCCATTGTGCGGCCCGGACGGCGCGAGCGCGGTCTACGGTCCGCAGAAGGGGGCAGACCCAGCCTGTGTCGAGGAACTGGATGCTGCGCTGGCCCACTTTGCCCGGGTGGTGCAGCGTGACCTGGGCCGCGAGGTGGCCTCGGTGCCCGGGGCCGGGGCGGCAGGCGGGCTGGGGGCCGGCCTGTTGGCCTTCACGTCGGCGGAACTCAAGCGGGGGATCGAGATCGTCGTCCAACACTCCGGGCTGCCCGACAAGGTCCGCGGGGCCAGTCTGGTGATCACCGGCGAGGGCCGGATGGATTCCCAGACCCGGTTCGGCAAGACCCCCAAGGGGGTGGCCGACGTGGCCGCGGCGGCCGGGGTGCCCGTCGTCGCCGTGACCGGATCGCTGGGGGATGGTGCCGACGTGCTCTACGACGAGGGCTTCGCCGCCATCATCCCGATCCTGGACCGGCTGGGTTCCTTGGACGAGGTGCTGGCCGACGGTGCCGCCAACCTGACCCGCGCCGGCCGGAACATCGGGGCGCTGCTGGCGCTCGGCAACCCGTGCCCCGCTCCGACGAGCGCGTAGGCTGGCCCCGACCTTTCGGACCACCCGGAAGGCCCATGACGAGAGGAACGCCATGTTCGGTGAGGGAATGGACATGAACGGGCTGCTGGCCCAGGCCCAGGCGATGCAGGCCCAGTTGCAGCAGGCGCAGGATGAGCTGGCCAATTCCACCTTCACCGGCAGCGCCGGTGGGGACCTGGTGGAGGCCACCATGACCGGCGCCGGCGAACTGACCGGACTGGTGATCAAGCCCGAGGCGATCGACCCCGAGGATGCCGAGGGGCTGGCCGACCTGGTGCTGGCCGCGGTGCGCGACGCCTCGGGCCAGGTGCAGGCCAAGGCCGCCTCGATCATGCCCGCCATGCCGGACATGGGCAGCCTCGGCTTCTGAGCTGGCGCACCAGCCAAGCACGCTCCCCGAGGCGGCAAGGTCGCCACGGTCCCCGATCTTCGCGAGCGGCATGGGGTGGGGTGACGGTGAGTCGGGCCTCGACAGGCTCGGCCATCGTGGTTGAGTTGGCTGCCAACCTTCACCACGGTCCATGAGGCGGGATTCTCACCATGCTCCCGAGCCTGTCGAGGGGCACTTCTGAAAGGCAACGATGTACGAAGGTCCGGTTCAGGACTTGATCGACGAGTTGGGGCGGCTGCCCGGCGTCGGTCCCAAGAGCGCCCAGCGGATTGCCTTCTGGATGCTCGACCAGCCGGCCGAGGACATCCAGCGGTTCGCGCAGGTGGTCAGCGAGGTGAAGGCCCGCGCCCGTTTCTGCCAGGTCTGCTTCAACGTCTCCCAGGAGGAGACCTGCCGGATCTGCCGCGACGGCCGTCGCGACCAGTCCGTGATCTGCGTGGTGGAGGAGAGCAAGGACGTCGTCGCCATTGAGCGCACCCGGGAATTCCGCGGGCTGTACCATGTGCTCGGCGGCGCGATCAGCCCGATCGACGGAAAGGGCCCGGCCGATCTGCACATCCGGGAACTGCTCAGCCGGCTGGCCGACGGCACGGTGACCGAGATCATCCTGGCCACCGACCCGAACACCGAGGGCGAGGCCACCGCCACCTACCTCTCCCGGCTGCTCAAGGACATGGGGCTGCGGATCAGCCGACTGGCCTCCGGGCTGCCGGTGGGTGGTGACCTGGAGTACGCCGACGAGGTGACCCTGGGCCGCGCCTTCGAGGGCCGTCGCTACCTGGACGGCACCCGCCCGGCCCCGCGGGCCTGAGAAATCCCAGTCACCGTGCTGAACCCGTCGACTTGTTAGCGTCGGGGACTCAATGCCCCTGTGACCAGCAAGGAGATGAATCATGACGAGCATCCGTCGCACTCTGGGAGCCGCCATCGCCGCCACGGTGCTGGCCGGGTCCGGAATGGTGTCCTCGGCTCCAACGGCCTCTGCCACGTCCGCGAAGTGCCGCGAGCTCCAGGCACGTGCCCACTACCTGCGCAATCAGCCGACCCCCGGTTGGGAGAAGGCCGACGCCAACAGGTACGCCCAGATCCACGTGGCCAGGCTGTTGGGCAAGTATGGATGCCAGAACGCCAACTTCTGACCGAACAGGAAGTGCACGGTGACAGCACCGGCGCAAGGCAGATCGAGCCTGCACCGGTGCTGGGCCGTGAGGAGGGGGATGTGCCGTGACCGGATCCGGGTCAATCAGGCTGGTGGCGACGGACCTGGACGGGACGCTGCTGCGCACCGACAAGACCGTCAATGCCTGGACCCGCAGCGTGCTGGACGCCGTGCAGGAGCGCGGGGTACCCGTCGTGCCGGTGACCGCCCGGCAGCCGCGCGGCCTGACCCCGATCGCCGACGGGTGCGGCCTGACGGGCTGGGCGATCTGCGTCAACGGCGCCCTGGCCCAGCACCTGACCACCGGGGAGGTGGCCTTCGAGCACCTGATCACCACCCGGGCCCTCGCCCGCCTGACACAGGAGGCGGCCGAGCAGATCCCGGGGACCGTCTTCGCCACCGTGCGGGATCGCGGCGCCACCTTCGGCCTGCAGGCGGCCTACCGGGCGTTGACCGGGCCGGATGACCACCAGCCCGCCATCCTGGATGCCGCCACGATGCCGCTCGACGAGATCACGTCCCAGCCGGCCCTCAAGCTGCTGGCCCGCCATCCCGAGATCCCGGCCCTGGAGCTGGCGGGCCGGATCACCGCCCTGGGGATCCAGGGGGTGCACGCCACCACCTCCGGCGCGGACTTCGTCGAGATGGCGGCTGGTGGCGTCACCAAGGCGACGGCTCTGGCCGAACTCGCCGCCGCCCTGGGCGTGCAGCGCGACGAGGTGGTGGCCTTCGGCGATGCCCCCAATGACAGGGAGATGCTCGCCTGGGCGGGGCATTCCTACGCGATGGAGGCCGCGACGCCCGAACTGCTGGCCGTCGCCACCGGCCGCGCGGGCAGCAATGACGACGACGGGGTGGCCCGCGCCCTGATGGACCTGATGCGTCGCGGCCAACTCTGATCAGAGTTTCGGCCGTGGGAATCCGTCGCCGGGCAGCTGGTGTGCGCGGCGCCTCAGTCGTCCTCGGCCTCCCAGCGCCCGGGGTGGCCGCGGAACCAACTGGCCAACAGCGGCGCCGAGGCCAGCACCAGGATGAGCCGGATGACCTGCACGGCCAGGACAAAGGTCACATCCGCCCCGCTGGAGGCCGCGGTGGCCAGCACCGCGTACAGGCCGCCGGGCGTGGTGGCCAGGTAGGCGTCCAGCATCGGCACGTCGATGGCCCACGCCAGCGCGGCGCCCAGGCCGGCGCAGCCCAGCACGATGATCCCGATGAAGAGCACCGCCAGCGGCAACAGTCGCCCGACCTGCTGCAGGCTGGCGCGGGTGAACCGCAGGCCAACCTGCAGACCCACCAGCGCATAGCCGACGCCCACCAAGGCGTCCGGCACCTGCGCGGGGCCCAGCCAGCCGCCGACGCTGAGCCCGGCCGCCACGAAGAGCGGGAAGAGCAGGCTGCCGGACGGGAACCGGATGAAGCGCGCAACGCCCACCCCGACGACCCCCGAGACCAGCGTGAACGCCAGGTCGGTCGCCAGCGACGTCGCTGCCACGGGGGCGACGGCCTCCACCGGGCTCGGCTGGAAGACGGCCGCGGTGACAATCGGCATACCGACCAGGATCAGCACCACCCGCAGGTACTGCACCACCGAGGTGATCCGGTCATCGGCGCCGAGTTCCCGTGCCACGGCGGTGATCCCGGACGCGCCGCCGGCGATCATGGCGAAGGTGCCGGTGGCCGAACCGATCCGGCCAATCCGGGCGAAGAGCCGCCCCAGCACCAGGCTCAGCACCAGCGTCGCCACATTGACCGCCGCGATGGGCAGGGCATTGCCGCCCAGTTCCTGCAGGGTGCCAAGGTTGAGCAGCGCGCCCATCGAGACGCCGATCAGGGCCTGGCCGCTCACCGAACCCCAGCCCGGCAGCCGGATGCCGGGCCCGCGGCCGCACACCGCGTAGACCATGGCGGCGAACAATGCGCCGAACAGTTGTGGCGACGGGAGCCGCAGCGCGTCGAAGGCGAGGCTGGCAGCCACGGTGGCGGCAAGGACGATCAGCCAGGCGTGCACGCTGGGGCGGCTCGGTCTGGTCACCCGGGAACTCTACGACGGGGCCCGGCCGACTTACGGAACGGCCGTCTGGTGCTCGTCGAGGACCGGCTGGACCGTGGCCTCCCAGAAGCCGCGGGCCTGGGCGCGCAGGCCGTCGATGTCGGCGTCATTGGTGACGACGTGGGTGGCGATCTGGGCTCGTTCGTCGTCCGTGACCCGGGCCTCGAGCCGTTCCCAGGCGGCCTCGCGGGGGATGTCCTTCTCCTTCATCAGCCGCTCGACGCGATGCTCGACCTGGCTGGAGACGGCCAGCACCTCGTCGAAGCGCTGGCTCTGGCCCGCCTCGGCCAGCAACGGAGCGTCCACCACCACGACCGCGTCCGGGCCGGCGTCGCGGGCCAGCTGTTCGATCCGGGTGATGATCCGCGGGTGCATGATGGCCTCCAACCGTAGTCGGGCATCACGGGAGGAGAAGGTCAGCCGGCCCAGGGCCCGGCGGTCGACGGTGCCATCGGCGGCGACGATGTCGTCGCCGAAGACCGTCCGGATCTCTTCCTGAACCGCGGGGTCGGTGTCCAGCAAGGTGCTGTTGATCAGGTCGGCGTCGATCACGACGGCGCCCAGCCGGCCCAGTTCCTCGGCGACGATCGACGTCCCCGAGGCGGCCCCGCCGGTGATCGCCACCAGCAGCAACGGTTTGCCGGTCTGCTCCATCCGGACGGCGAAGGTGTTGGGAACATGGGTTTCGAAGTCGGGCTCGGTGCCCGGTTCGAACTCGGGGCGGATCACGTACTCGTCGACGGCGACGCCCTCCTCCTGCACCCGACGCACGTACTCCTCGGCCGGCAGCACCTGCTTCCACTGCCGGGTGCGGATGGGCTGTGCCGCGCCGGCATCCTCCCGGAGGGCCTGGATCACCATCAGCATCTGGAGGAAGTTGATCACCATCATCGGGAAGCCGATCACGATGATCACCTCCTGCAGGGCCGTCAGACCGTTCTCGCCGGAGGTCAGGATGATCGACGCGCAGACCGCCCCGACGGAGAGGGCCCAGAAGACGCCCTGGCGTCGCGGCGCCGGATCCTCGTGGCCATTGGCCATGGCGTCCATCACCAACGCGCCGGAATCGATGGAGGTGATGAAGAACAGCACGATGGCCACCAACGCCACCACGGCGGTGACCTGGTACAGGGGCAGGGCACCCAGGAACTGGAACAGGGCGGCCTGGACATTGCCCTCGGTGACGATCGTCTCGCTCAATTCGCCACCCCGGCCGGGAGCCGGGGCGGTGGCCCGGTCCTGCTGGATGCCGTTGTAACCGTAGATGGCCATCCAGATGATCACGAACAGCGACGGTGCGCCGAGGGTGCCCAGCACGAACTCCCGGATGGTGCGGCCACGGGAGATCTTGGCCACGAACATGCCGACGAAGGGCGCCCAGGTCACGGTCCAGGCCCAGTAGAAGACCGTCCAGTCGCCCGACCACTGGCCGTCGTGGTGCAGGTCATTGAAGAAGGACAGCACCGGCAGGTTGGCCGCGTACCCGCCGACGGACTCGACGATGGCGCGCAGGGTGCCGGTGCTGGATCCGGTGACCAGGATGAAGACCAGCAGGATGCTGACCACCACGATGTTTGCGTAGGACAGGCGCTTGACCCCCTTGTCCATGCCGGCCAGGACCGATCCCAGTGCGATGCCGGTGATCAGGGCCAGGATGGCGGCCTGCACCCAGGGCGCGATCTCCAGCCCGAAGACGTAGTTGGCGCCGGAGTTGATCTGCATCGCGCCCAGCCCGGTGGAGATGGACAGGCCGAAGACGGTGGAGACGATGGCCACCACGTCGATCACCTTGCCGATGGGGCCGTGGATCCCGTCGCCCAGCAGGGGTTGGAAGGCCGAGGACACGCGTGGCGGCAGCTTGCGCTTGTACGTGAAGTAGCCGAAGCCCAGCCCGGGCACCACCAGGATGGCCCACATGTGCAGGGCGAAGTGGAAATTGGCGATGGCCAGGGCCTGGTCGGCGGCCCGGTCACTGAACGGAGCCGTGCCGTCCAGCGGCGGCTTGGCGTAGTGGTTCATGGGTTCGGCGATGCCCCAGAACATCAGGACGGCCCCCACCCCGGCGGCAAAGAGCATGCCGAACCAGGCGATGCCCGAATAGTCGGGGGTGGCGTCGTCGTCGCCGATCTTGATCTGTCCGTACCGGGACAGGGCCAGCGTCACGGCGAAGACCACCAGCAGGGTCACGGACAGGGTGAAGAACCAGCCCATCTGGTATCTCAGGAAGGTGGCGGCCCCACCGAACAGTCCCTTGACCGTGGTGGGGAAGACGCTCATCGTCACGGTGAACAACACCACCAGCAGGGCCGATCCGAAGAAGATCGACGGCGAGGTGCGCAGTCCGAGGGCGGTATGGAGACGGCGGGCAATGGTGCTCATGAGGCCTTGTCCGGATAGACGTCAATGGTCGCCCTGCCCGGCCAAGGGTGCTGCCCAGCAGTGCGCGAGGTCCGTCGAGCCTACTGGCGCACTGCCGCCGACCGTCGTGAATCGGTCGGCGCGTCGAGGGTGGGTGATGACATTCATGGGCTGGGCGCGGCCCCGCAGACTCTCTGGGGCCCGCCTGCAGGGGCGGCCCGGACTACCCAGAGGCTCAGCCCCTGACGCCGCTCAGTTCATTGGGTACCCGGTCCAGCGTGACGGTGCGCGACACCTTCCCCGCTGCGAGGTCCACCCGGTGGAGCCGCTTGCTGGCGGGCTCACTGACCCAGACCTGGTCTTCCTGCACGAACAGCGTGGGGCGTGGCTTCTGCCACTCCGTGGGCTCGGTCCAGGGCCTTGTGACCGGAATCTGCGACGTGATCCTGCCGGACTTCGGGTCGATCACCCGAAGTCTGCCGTCGGTGCCCAGCACCAGCGCCTCACCGTCGGCACCTCGGCCCAGCGAGCGGAAGGAGTAGGAGGCCTGCACGTCGACGAGCTTGAGGTCGCCCGTCGCGGTGTCAGTGAGGGTGATCCGGGTGGGGCGTTCCAGCTCGGCCTTCTTGTCCACCTTGTAGTCACCGAGCACGACGGTGGACTTCTCACTGCCGGCCTGGTTGCCGATTCGCCCGTACGAGTCGGGGGATTTCACCTTGGTGATCTTGTTGCCCTTGATCACAAGGATGCCGTCCTCGCAGCCGACGCTGAGGGCGCCCTTGGCGGAGGCTTCGCCATGCACGCCGGGGCAGTCCGTGTTCTGGGCCACCGTGCGGTCGCTGCCGTCCTGGATCGCGATGCCGGTGCGCACCTTGTCGTCACCGACGGTGTGCACCAGCGAATCGTCGTCACGGAATACGGCGACACCGTGGTGTGCCTTCGGCAGCTTCACTTCATGCGTCTGTGGCTTCTCGACGCTCAGGCCGGTGGGCTCAAACCACTCGATGCGCCCCTCACCGTCGTAGAACAGGGCGGTTCGGCCACCGTGGTGCACGGCGTGGCCGGGGTGGGAGCCCTGGAAGGTCATGTCGGTGAGCAGCGGTTCGGTCTTGCGGGAGTGGTAGTGGTCCCCGTGGGCGTGACTCCAGACACCCATGTCGAGCACCTTGAAGTGGTCACCCTCGGTCACCAACAGGTGGCGCCCGTTGCCGGCCTGGTTGAGTCGAGTGAAGCCCTCGAGGGGGAAGTCCGCCACCTTCTCGCCCTTCTCCGCGTCGATCACCTGCACGCCGCCGGCGTAGGTGACGGCCAGGCGCGGTGTTCGCCCGGCAGCGTCCACGGTCTGTCGGCTGGTGGGGCTGTCGGTTGGGGTGGGGCCTTGTCCTGCGGGGGCGCTGGCCGAGCCGCAAGCGCTGAGGGTGGCGAGGCCGACGAGGGCAGCGAAGCAACGAAGAGATCGATTATCCATACTGAGAATCATTATCAAAATAAGTGGATGAGTCAACTCGGCCTTGGCGCCACATATCGAGTATGCAATCATTGGCGCATACGCAGTATGCATCCAAGGAGTGCGCATGTCGGTCAAACAGTCACTGCTGGCCCTGCTCGGCGAGCAGCCCCGGCACGGCTACGAGCTGAAGAGCGAGTTCGACCGGCGCACAGGCAACTCGTGGCCGCTGAACATCGGGCAGGTCTACACCACGTTGGAGCGGCTGGAGCGTGACGGTTTGGTGCTGCGCGGGGATGAGGACGCCGACGGTCGGGTGGTCTACCGCCTGACCGAGGCGGGCCGGGGGGCCGTGGACGAGTGGTTCGCCAGCCCCGTCACCATGAACAATCCGCCGCGCAATGAGCTGGCCATCAAGATCGCCCTGGCGGTCACGCTGCCTGACGTCGACGTCACCGGCCTGATCCAGACCCAGCGCCGGGCCTCGGTGGAGAGCCTGCAGAACTACATCAGGGCCCGGCGGCAGGCAGACCCGGATGACCTGGCCTGGCAGCTGGTGATCGAATCCCTGATCCACGCCGCCGACGCCGAGATCCGCTGGTTGGACCACTGCGAGTCCGCCGCCGTGCGGGCCGCCCGTCGTGGCCGCCGCAGCACGGCACCCGTCGTCGCCCAGTCCGATGCGCGGACCAGCGCCCAGGTGCCGGCCGACGAGCACACCAGACCCACCAGTCGGAAGGGGAAGTGAGATGAGTCACGTCCTGGAGATGCGCCGGGTAACCCGCAGTTATGGCGAGGGGGAGACGCTGGTCACCGCCCTGAACCAGCTCAACCTCGCCCTGGATCCGGGGGAGTTCGTGGCCGTGATGGGTCCGTCAGGCTCCGGAAAGTCAACTCTGCTGGGGATCGCGGGCGGTCTGGATGCCCCTACCGCGGGCGAGGTGATCATCGGTGGCACACCGCTGGGGGGCAAGTCACGCGATGACCTGGCCCGGATGCGGCGCCGCAGCGTGGGCTACGTCTTCCAGGACTTCAACCTGGTGCCCAGCCTCACCGCCATCGAGAACATCATGCTGCCGCTGGAGCTGGACGGCGCCTCCACCAAGGATGCTCGGGCCGCCGCAGAGGTGGCGCTGCGCCGGGTTGGGTTGGAGGAACTGGCGGACCGTTTCATTGACCAGATGTCAGGTGGTCAGCGGCAACGGATCGCCATCGCCCGGGCCATCTGCGGAGACCGTCGGCTGGTCCTGGCCGACGAGCCCACCGGCTCACTGGACTCCAACACGGGCGACGAGATCATGTCCCTGCTCCGAGACCTCGCCGACGAGGGGGTGGCGATCGTCCTGGTCACCCATGAGGCCCGGCATGCCGGCTGGGCGGATCGCGTCGTCTTCCTGCGCGACGGCCGGCAAACGGACCAGGCGCAGGCGGTGCAGGACCCGTCGGCACTGCTGGCCGCCAAGCCCCGTCCTCGTCGCGGCGCCTGAGGCGGGACTGAAATGAATGCTTCGCTTCCCCTGCGCCTTGCCCGCCGCGACATTGCCCAGCACAAGGGACGAACCGCGCTGATCCTGCTGTTGATCGCGCTGCCGCTCGCCGTGCTGTCCTACCTGGCGGTGCTGGGTTTCAGCATCGTGCCGACCGACGAGGAGGCGATCACCCAGGAGATGGGGCAGGCCGTCGCCCGGATCAGCCAGGTCGACGAGAAGGTGCCGCTGACCACGCCCACCTTGTCCGAAGGGCAACGTGCCCTGCCGATCTCCCGGCAACAGGTCAGCCTGAACTGGCCGGGAAGCACGGTCAAGCCCTATGTCGCTGCCGCGGACTGGACCGAGCCCGGGCTCCGTGGCCGGCTGCGGGGCGCGGTGGACGGTGACCGGGCCGGTGTCTGGGTCACCACCAATGCCCAGTGGCAGTACGGCATCCAGCCCGGCCAGCAGGTCACGCTCGACGGCCACGAGTACCGGGTCAACGGGGTTGTCGGCGGAATGACCTCCGAGGACTTCCTGGTCTTCCCCGGCCATCGGCTGGCCAGCACGAAGCCGACGGAGATCCTCATCATCGGTGCCGAGCCCAGCCCGCAGCAAGTGGCCAAGTGGGAAGGGGCTGGGGTGAGCGTCAGCACGCGGAGCAGTTATGCGGGCAATGAGGGGCAGACCGCCAGCATTGGAGCGCTGCTGTTGGCGGCCGCGCTGATCATCAGCACCCTGACCGCCACCATCACGGCCGCGGCCTTCTCCATCGGCGTCGCCAAGCAGCGCCGCAGCCTGGCCCTGATCTCCGCCACTGGTGCCCCCGCAGGCGTGCTGCAGCGGATCGTCGCCGCCCAGGGGCTTGTGTTGGGGGTGCCGGCAGCGCTGGCTGGGGTGCTGGTGGGCGTCGGGCTTGGGGCCTGGCAGGTGAGCATCGGCCTTCGTGCTCCGATTTCGAGCTTCGCCGGCTTGCACATCCCGTGGCTGCTGCTGGTCCTGCTGGCCGTGGTGGGCGCCGGGTCGGCCACGGTGGCGGCCTGGCTGCCCGCCCGCAAGCTGGCCCGGCAGGACGTGCTGGCCGCCATGCGCTCCGAGGCGGACTCAGGCCGGCCGCCGGCCTTCTCCCGGCTGGGAGGTGCCCTGACCGTCGCCGGTCTGGTGGTGGCGGTGGTGGGCGGGATCTGGGCCAATGACCAGGCCGAACCGGGCACCATGCGGCGCGGAAGCGTGCACGTGGAGAACTTCGTGATCTCCGGGATGCTGGGTTGCGCCCTGTTCTTCTTCGGGCTGCTGTCCAATGTGGGTTGGCTGTTGACCGGTGTGACTCGGGTGTCGCGCGGCGGGTCGTTGCCGTGGCGGTTGGCGGTTCGCGACGGTGCCCGGCACCGTGGCCGAGGGGTGTCGACGGTAGCCGCAGCCATGGCGGCCACCACCCTGCTCACCGGCGCGATGGTGGCCTTCAGCACTCTGGGCGCCGAAGATCTGGCCCACACCCAGGTGCCGCGGCAGGGGTGGGGCTCGGTCACACTCATCGACGCCGACGGAAAGGCCTTGTCGCAGAAGCAGGCCGACGCCGTGCCCGCCGTCGTCGGCAAGTCCCTGGGGCAGACGCCGCGTGCCGTGTCCGTCGCGACGGTTCCGTCCAGCGGCAGCGGCTCGGCGCTCAGCCTCGGCTCCACGTGTCCGCCTGGGCAGACCTGCACCATGACCAACCCGGAGCTGTACGTCGCCACCGCCGAGCAGGTGCGACAGGTGCTGGGCGAGGCCGCGAGCCCGGAGGTGCTGTCCGTCCTGACCTCCGGTGGTGTGGTCAGCACCGATCCGCAGTCGGTCCGGGACGGAAAAACCAGTGTGCTCAACATCGACGGCACCACGGAGCTCTCCGTGGAGCTGCCCGGGGTGGTGGTTGACGGGCCTGACGGCTTCGCCTTCCTCACGCCAGGTACCGCCGCCAAGCACAAGCTCGGGAAGACCCAGCCCGCCCTGTTGCTGCATGTGGGCGCCGCACCCAGCGTGCTGCAGATCAATCAGGCGACGGCCGACCTGGACGTCCTGGGGATTCCGGGTGGTCTGCGGATGGTCCCGGCTCCCACCGACGGGTACTCGTCGACGAACAACTACCTGCTCCCGGGTGGGATCGCGGTGCTGCTGGCGATTGCGGCGCTGACGACGGGTCTGGGGTTGAAGGATGCCCGGGAGGCGCACCGCACCATGGCCGGGGTGGGCGCCAGCCGTGCCACCATCCGCACCATGGCGGGGGTGCAGGCGCTGGTCAGCACCCTGATTGGCGTGCTGCTGGGAATCCTCTCCGGGCTCCTCCCGATGGGCCTGGCGATGTGGGTCTCGCAAGGCCGGATGCCGTTCAGCGCGCCATGGGGGAAGCTGGCGGTGGTGCTGCTGGTGGTGCCGCCACTGGCGATGGGGCTGGCCTGGTTGCTGACCCGGCCCCCGGCGCCCCGGGCGGTCCGCGTGGATTGAGTGGCGCAGCGATCGCTTCCGGCCGGCTCGCAGCACCCATGTCTGGTTTGGAGGTCCGGCCGGGGCGGCCACGGTGCGCCAGGTGCGGGCATGCCGACCTCGAGGACCTCACGCGGGTGGTCCACGGGGCGCATGTTTCCGAGAGGGGAACGCCCCGTTCACTTCACCGTTCAACGACGGGTTAGCATCGCGCTCATGCCCACCCCCACTGTCACGGACACTGCCACTACCAGCCAACGCCCACGGCTGTGGACCCGCCTGTTCACGTCGCTGACCATCGCCAACTTCTGCGTCGCGGTGATCTTCTACATCCTGACCTCGACGCTGAGCGGGTGGGCGTTGCAGGAGCTCGACGCCAGTCAGGCCCAGGCCGGGCTGGTGGGCACGGCGTGGTTCGTCGGGGCGATGATGGCCCGGCTGGTGAGCGGCCGGATCCTCACCGTGCTGGGCGAGCGAGCCACCGTCGTGGCGAGTCTGGTGCTGATGCTGGTGGGTGGGTTGGCCTATTTCGCCTGCCACACGGTGGTGGCGTTGCTGGCCCTGCGTTTCCTGCACGGGATGGGATTCGGCCTCTCGGCGACGGCGGTGGGCGCCGCCACCCTGGCCCGGGTGCCGATCACCCGTCGGGGCGAGGGCTCGGGTTGGTTCACCTTCGGGATGGCGATCGCCTCCGGGCTGGGCCCGATGTTCGGCAGCGTGCTGCAACGCGGCCCCGCCGGGCAGCACGGGGTCTTCGTGGCGGCCGTGGTCTGCGCCGTGGTGGCCCTGGCGCTCTCCCTGCTGGTGGCCGGGCAGCTGCATCCGCGCCAGCCCCGGGAGCACGGGGCGGGCTTCCGGGTCTCCGACTACATCGACGTGCGGGTGCTGCCGGTGGCCGTCGTGGTGGGGCTGTGCGCCATGCCCTTCGGCACCATCCTGACCCTGCTGGCCCCCTACGCGGATGCGATGGGTCTGGCCGGTGCCGTCGGCCCCTTCTTCCTGGCCTTCGCGGTGGTGGTCGCGGTATCGCGCCCGGTGGCCGGCGTCCTGCAGGACCGGCACGGGGACCTCTCCGTGATGCTGCCGATCATCTGCCTGGCGGTGCTGGGCTTCGCCGCCACCGCGCTGGCGGACAACCAGTGGAAGCTGGTGGGCGCCGGTGCGCTGCTGGGGCTCGGCTACGGCACCCTGGTGCCCGCCGGGCAGACCGTCGCCCTCAACCTGGTGGGCTCCGCCCGGGCAGGGATCGGGGTGGGCAGCTACTTCCTGGTGGTGGACGCGGGCACCGGGCTGGGCCCCTTCGTCCTGGGCTCCCTGGTGGATCCCCTGGGCTACCGCGGCGCCTTCCTGACGGGGCTGGGCTGCTCGGTGGCGGGCCTGCTGGCGATGATCCTGCTGCGCCGGCGGCTGCGCCGCCCCTCCCAGAAGTCATGACATCCAGGTGTCCCAGAAGTGTTGCTACATGACAAGTAATTGGCTCGGCTTCCAGCCCGGGCCAAGTACTCCAAGATCAAGCCAAGTCGGGTGGGGCGTCGCCTGGGTCGGATGGGACGTCGACGGTTGGGAGGCCGGGTTGGGCAGGGCAGATGGGCGGCCCTGAAACTCGTTTTGGGGCACCCGTCGCGTCCGCCTAGAATGAGCGCGTCGCACGGCACTGATGGGGCCATCACCCCGGAGCTGCCGGAAGAACGGCGCCAGCCCATCGGGAGAGGCGCTCACTAGACCCGGCCGCGACGAGCAAGAGCGGGATGTCCGTCGGCCCAGCCAGGCCACGGAATCCAAGGAGGGTGGTACCGCGGGCCGCCCGGACAGGAGTCCGGCAGTCTCGTCCCTTCGTCTGAAGACCCGACGAAGAGGAATCCGATGAGCACCGAAGAATCAGCACAGGCCGTGCCCGGGCAGGCCGCTGGCCTGACCTATCGCAGCGTCCCGGCGCAGATCAGCCTGCCGGAGATGGAGCGCGAGGTCCTGGACTTCTGGGACCAGAACAAGACCTTCGAGGCGACCCTGGCCAAGACCGCCGACGGCGAGCCGTGGACCTTCTACGAGGGCCCGCCCACCGCCAACGGTCAGCCCGGCACCCACCACATCGAGGCCCGGGTCTTCAAGGACGTCTTCCCCCGGTTCAAGACCATGCAGGGCCGACGGGTGGACCGCAAGGCCGGCTGGGACTGCCACGGCCTGCCCGTCGAACTGGCGGTGGAGAAGGAACTGGGGATCGATTCCAAGGACCAGATCGAGGACTTCGGCGTGGAGGCCTTCAACGCCAGGTGCCGGGAATCGGTCAGCCGCCACGTCGGCCAGTTTGCCGAGCTCACCCAGCGGATGGGCTACTGGGTGAACATGGACGAGGCCTACTGGACCATGGCCCCGGAGTACGTGGACAGCGAGTGGTGGGCGCTCAAGACCATCTTCGACAAGGGCCTGCTGGTGGAGGACTTCCGCGTCGCCCCCTACTGCCCGCATGACCAGACCGCCCTGAGTGACCACGAGCTGGCGCAGGGCTATGAGGACACCGTCGACACCACCGTCTTCGCCCGCTTCCCGCTGACCAGCGGCCCGCTGGCCGGCAAGGCGGACCTGGCCATCTGGACCACCACCCCGTGGACCCTGATCGCCAATGTCACCGTCGCTGCCGGCGCGGAACTGGAGTACACCGTCGCCCGCAAGGACGGCGAGACCCCCGTGGTGATCGCCACCGAGAACGTGCCCACCGCGCTGGGCGAGGGCTGGGAGCCCGGCGAGACCTACACCGGCCAGCAGCTGGAGGGCTGGACCTACCAGCGGCCCTTCGACTGCATGGAGCAGCCGGGCAAGGCCTTCTTCGTGGTGTGCGAGGACTACGTCGCGCTGGGTGAGGGCACCGGTCTGGTGCACCAGGCCTACGCCTTCGGCCAGGACGACTACGAGTCCAACAAGCGCCACGGGGTGGAGTTCGTCAACCCGATCGGCGTCGACGGCTGCTTCAAGGAGGGCCAGGGCTTTGTCTCCGGTCTCTTCTTCAAGGCCGCGGACCCGGTGATCATCGACAAGCTGCGGGAGACCGGTCTGCTGCTGGGCACCCTGGACCACGAACACCCCTACCCGCACTGCTGGCGCTGCCACACGCCGCTGATGTACTACGCCATGCCCAGCTGGTACATCCGCACCACCCAGCGCAAGCAGCAGCTGCTGGAGCAGAACGAGAAGACCAACTGGTACCCGGAGTCCATCAAGCACGGCCGCTTCGGTGACTGGCTGGAGAACAACATCGACTGGGCGTTGAGCCGCAGCCGCTACTGGGGTACGCCGCTGCCGGTCTGGCGCAATGACCAGGACCCGACGGATCTGGTCTGCGTCGGTTCCCGTGCGGAGCTGGCGCAGCTGGCGGGCAATCCCGAGTTGGCGACGATGGACCCGCACCGGCCCTTCGTCGACGACGTGACCTTCACCGTCGAGGGCAAGCCCGGCACCTACCGCCGGGTTCCCGAGGTGATCGACGCGTGGTTCGACTCCGGCTCCATGCCCTTTGCACAGTGGGGTTTCCCGTGGGTGGAGGGCAGCAAGGAGAAGTTCGAGGCCAACTACCCGGCCGACTTCATCTGCGAGGCCACCGACCAGACCCGCGGCTGGTTCTACACGCTGATGGCGGTGAACACCCTGGTCTTTGACCAGTCCAGCTACAAGAACGTGCTCTGTCTGGGCCACATCCTGGCCGAGGACGGCCGCAAGATGAGCAAGCACCTGGGCAACATCCTGCTGCCCATCCCGCTGATGGACAAGCACGGTGCCGACGCGGTGCGCTGGTTCATGGCCGCCTCCGGCTCGCCGTGGGCGGCGCGACGGGTGGGCGACGGCACCATCACCGAGACCATCCGCAAGGTGCTGCTGACCTACTGGAACACCGTGGCCTTCCACGCGCTGTACGCCAACGCGAATGGGTGGACGCCCGGGGCCTCGGCGGGTTCGGCCGGCGTTTCCGCCCCCGCCGTCGCCCAGCGGCATGTCCTGGACCGGTGGCTGGTGAGCGCCACCAACCAGCTCGTCGTGGACGTCACCGAGGCTCTGGAGCGCTTCGACACCCAGCACGCCGGCAGCCGGATTGCCGACTTCGTCGACGAGCTGTCCAACTGGTACGTCCGGCGGAGTCGTCGGCGGTTCTGGGACGGCGACCAGTCCGCCCTGACCACGCTGCACGAGACCTTGGAGGTGCTGACCCGGCTGATGGCGCCGATGGTGCCCTTCATCACTGAGCGGGTCTGGCAGGACCTGTTCGTCGCCACCAATCCCGAGGCCCCGAAGTCCGTGCACCTGGCCGACTGGCCCACCGCCAACACCGAGGTGATCGACGAGCAGCTGGACAAGGCGATGGACATGACCAAGCGCCTGGTGGAGCTGGGTCGCAGCGCCCGGGCCGAGGCCAAGGTCAAGACCCGCCAGCCGCTGGCCCGGATGCTGGTGCCCAGCTATGCCCACGCGCAGCTGGACGAGAGCCTCGTGGCGGAGATCGCAGCCGAGCTGAACATCGCCCGGATCGAGTCCTTCAGCTCGGCCGGCGACGTCGTCGACTACTCCGCCAAGGGCAACTTCCGCGCCCTGGGCAAGCGCTTCGGCAAGCAGACGCCGCTGGTGGCCAAGGCCATCGCCGAGGCCGACGCCGCCAAGCTGGCCGCGGACCTGACCGCCAATGGCACCGCGACGGTGGACTTCGAGGGCGGCACCGAGGTGAGCGCCGACGAGGTGCTGATCTCCGAGCGCCCGCGGGAGGGCTGGAGCGTTGTCAACGAGCAGGGGGAGACGGTGGCGCTGGACCTCCAGCTCACCCCGGAATTGGTGCAGGCCGGCCTGGCCCGCGACGTGATCCGCTTCGTCCAGGAGACCCGCAAGGCCACCGGCCTGCAGGTCAGCGACCGGATCAGCCTGCAGTGGGCCGCCGACGGTGACCTGGCCGAGGCCATCACGGCGCACTCCCAGCTGATCGCCGACGAGGTGCTGGCCACCTCGATCACTCCGGCAACCAAGGCCGACGGCTGGGCCGAGGAGACCGATCTGGGTCTCGCGGTGCAGGTCGCCAAGGCCTGAGCCCAGCGCTCCGTCGCGCTGCATGCGCGGTGGACCGGCACGGATACTGCCCGTCGTCCTTCCTGAGGACGACGGGCAGTTTCACTTAGTCAATATTTGGGGAAGTGATGCAACGCCCCGGTGGGGGTGGGGCGTAGTGAGGGCAGGAGGCCGCACAGGAGCCGGCCCGCATTCACAGGAGAGATCATGAACGGCACTCACCCGCGCCACACCCGTCGGCTCGCCACCCTGACGCTCAGCCTCGGGCTGGTCTCCAGCCTCGGGCTGTCCCTCACCCCCGCCCGGGCCGCGGACCCGGTGCAACCCGGCAAGACGTCCTACATCAACTTCGGCGAGACCCGCCGGGTGGGCAATGTCGAGCTGCGCGTCGGCTACGGCGACAAGTTGGGCGAATCGGACGTCTTCGAGCACCAGGTGAAGGTCTGCAACCGGGGCTCGGAGCCCCAGCCCGTCGGCCCGGACACCTTCAGCTACACCACCAAGGACCGCAACACCCGGATCTACCAGCCGCACGACGGCTACCTGTACTACGGCCTGAAGAACCAGCTGCTGGCTCCCGGCCGGTGCGTCACCGGCTCCCTGGTCTCGATGGGGCAGGCGCCGAACCTGCTCAGCTTCCATGACCTGCGCACCAACCAGCGCGTCGACGTGCTGCCCGCCACGGAGTGGGAGGGAATCGCGAAGGTCGGCTGGCCACGCTCCGAGGGCACCAGCAACCACCACGGCGACTTCACCAATGACCGGGTGGCCGACGTGGTGGCCCTGAGCCAGGGCCAGATCGTCACCTATCGCACCGTCTCCGGCCCGGCGCTGGCCAATGCCGTCGGCACCGGGGCCCGCGGCGTCAACTCCGCCTACACCTGGGTGGGCAAGGCCAATGACATGGACCACAACGGCGCCACCGACCTGCTGGCCCGGGACAGCTCGGGCACGCTGTGGCAGCAGCGGATGATGGGCAACAACCGGGCCGGCTTCGCCACCATCATCGGCTACGGCTTCAATGACGCCAAGGACATCACGGTGCTCAACGACGTCAACGGGGACGGTGCCGCGGAGCTGCTGGTGATCCGCAAGGACAACCGGCTCACCCGGCAGTCGGTCCGGCCGGTGCGGGTGAGTGACCCGGTGACCATCGGCCAAAACTTCGGCAAGATGCGGGAGATCTTCTCCGTCGGCGACTTCTCCGGCGACGGCCGGGCGGACCTGCTGGCCATCAACACCGACGGCAATCTCTACCGCTACACCCTGGATTCCCGGGCCCGGATCACCGCCACCACGGTGGTGGGCCACGGCTGGACCAACTTCAGCCAGGTCTACAGCCCCGGAGACCTGAACCGGGACGGCCGACGGGACATGGTGGGCGTCCGCCGGGATGGCAACCTGTACTACTACGCCAACCTCGGCAATGGCCGCTGGGGCAAGGCCAAGCAGATCGGCCAGCACTGGCAGAAGATCAGCTCGATGGCGTGATTCGGACGCCAGCAGGGGCCGCTCCCGGAAATCCCGGGAGCGGCCCCTGCGTCGGTTGGCTACCGTGACCTGGACCTGAGCGCTGGGCTGTGGACCCGCGGACCATCCCGCTGCGTCGTCGCGGTGCTGCGGGGGCGCGGACCATCCTGCCGGGGCGGCCCTTTCCGATGTCGTCCGGACGTGACAGGCTGGGGGCATGGAGACGACGGCGGCACACACAGACCAAATGGCATCGCGCCCTGTCCGGTGGGGGATCGCCGGACCCGGACGGATGGCGCAGGCCTTCGTCCAGGACTTCGAGCACGTGCCCGACGCCGTCGCCTTCGCCGTCGGCTCCCGGGACCTCACGCGGGCCCAGGCCTTCGCAACCAAGTACAGCCTGGAGCGCGCCTTCGGCAGCTACCAGGAGCTGTGTGCCTGCCCCGAGGTGGATGTGGTCTACATCTCCACCCCGCACCCGCAGCACAAGGCGATCGCCCTGGAGGCCATCCGCAATGGCAAGCATGTGCTGGTGGAGAAGGCCTTCGCGACGACGCTGGCCGGCGCACAGGAGATCGTCGACGCCGCCCGCGAGGCCAATGTGTTTGCCATGGAGGCCTTGTGGACCCGCTTCCAGCCCGTTGTGCGCGCCCTGCACGAGGTGATCGAGGAGGGTCAGCTGGGCACCATCCTGGGAGTGCAGGGTGACCTGTACGCGCAACGCGACTTCAACCCGGAGGACCGGCTGTTCGCCAAGGACCTGGGCGGGGGAGCCCTGCTGGATCTGGGCGTCTACGTGCTGCACTTTGCCCAGGACTTCCTGGGCAGCCCCAAGGAACTGACCGTCAACGGCAGCCTCTACCCCAATGGGGTGGATGCGCAGGCAGGCATGGTGCTGACCTACGAGTCCGGCGCCCTGGCCACCCTGGGGGTCTCCCTGCAGTCCTTCGGCCCCGGTCGGATGGTGGTGATGGGAGACCAGGGCTGGGCCGAGGTCAAGCCCCGCTTCCACCACCCGGACCGGGTGGTGCTGCACCGCAAGGGGGTCACCCCGCGCACGCTGGCCCTGGCCCCGCTGGGAACGGGCTACAGCCATGAGATCGACGAGGTCACCCGGTGCATCCTGGCGGGCCGGACCGAGAGCGAGATCATGCCGCTGGATGACACCTTGGCGGTGATGGCGCAACTGGAGCAGGCGCTCACCGACATGGGGGTCACCCACACCGACCAGCCGCTCTGAGCGGGGCGACGATGGATCTGACCGTCGAGCTGAACCTGGCCAAGACCCGGTACGAGGCCTGGGTGGCCGACACCCTGGCCGGTTTCATGGACTATCGGCCCCTGCCGGACGGTTCGCTGGACATCATCTGCACCGAGGTCGACGAGCGGTTCACCGGCCGCGGGGTGGCCACCGAGCTGGTGCGCCAGTCGCTGGACCGAATCCGGGCCGACGGGGACCGGATTGTCTCCAGCTGTCCCTTCGTCGCGCACTTCCTGACCAAGAACCCGGAGTACGCGGACCTGCGGCGACACCTGCCACCCCGTCCCATCCAGTGACGCCCTTGGCTTAACCTCTGTCCATCGCCCGCGCAATCAGGCAGGATCGAGGCATGAACATCACTGTTGCGCTGAAGAACGAGAAGAAGCGTTATGAGGCCGCCGCCGACGGTCAGCTGGCTGGTTTCATCAGCTACGAGCCCGAGGGCGATGTCCTGGACCTGCACCACACCGAGGTCTTCCCCGAGTACGAGGGCCAGGGCGTGGGCACCGAGCTGGTCAAGCAGACCCTTGACCTGGTCCGCACCATCGGCAAGAAGGTCAAGCCCAGCTGCCCCTTCATCAAGGAGTACATCGACAAGAACGCCGACTACCAGGACCTGCTGGCCTGACACCCGATCCTCGCCTGTCGGGGCGTTGCCGCCAGCCCTCACGAGCCCCCAGGAAGTGACTTCGCGTCCTTCCCAGGGGCTTCGTCGTCCTGGTTGCCCTGCCCGCCCAGCAGGGCCCCGGAGATCACCATGGGGATCAGCATGATCCACCAGTACTGCCAGCCGGTGGCGAAGCAGATCACCAGCGCCGCCGGAAAAGCAGCTCCCGAGACTCCCTGACGCCAGTTCCAGACATTGCTGGAGCGCGGTGCCATCTCGGCGGGACGGTCCGTGGGGATGACGGGCAGGTGCCCGTCCAGCGGCGGGAGGTCGTCGAAGAGGGCGGCCAGCTCCGTGCTGGTCCGTGCGGCCAGGGCCGCGCCCATCCGCTCGTCGAACTCGGCGACGTCCAGCCGACCCGCCGCATGATGCTCCCGCAACTGTCCGACGGCGCGGTCGCGTTCCTCGTCGCCGATCCGGTAGGGCTTGGGCGTCAATTCCTCCATGCAGCCCAGCCTAGATCTTGCCCGGTTCGGCCTCGGGCGTCGCTCTGACGGTCCCCAACGGCCGAATCCCGGTGGGTGCCTTGAGGTCTGACACAATATTTGCGGCAGGTCAGATGACCCAGAATTGCAATCCCACGGGCTCCCGGAAGTGGGGCAACTGACCTGCCGCAAATATTGTGTGCCGCCCCCGGGCCCCGGGATCCGGCCCGCGTCTCCCGGCTTCCACTCGTCGGATCTCCCCGGTGGGCGCAGTCTTGCTCGGTACAGTGGTGCGCGGCGCGCCCACGACGGGTGGCCGGCAACTGGGAGGTGCGATGGGACGAATCGTCCAGAAATTCGGTGGATCGTCGGTGGCGGATGCCGACTCGATCAAGCGCGTGGCGCGCCGGGTTCTCAATGCCAAGCTGGCCGGCAATGAGGTGGTGGTGGTGATCTCCGCGATGGGGGACACCACCGACGAGCTGATGGACCTTGCCCTGCAGGTCAGCCCGCAGCCCAAGCCGCGGGAGCTGGACATGCTGCTCACCACGGGCGAGCGTCAGTCGGCCGCCCTGCTGGCCATGGCGCTCAGTGACCTGGGAGCCGAGGCGCGCAGCTACACCGGTTCCCAGGCCGGCGTGATCACCACCGCCTCGCACGGCGACGCCCGGATCATCGACATCACGCCGGGGCGGGTCGAGTCCGCCCTTGAGGACGGCAATGTGGTGATCGTGGCGGGATTCCAGGGGGTTTCCCAGACCACCAAGGACGTCACAACCCTGGGCCGTGGCGCCTCGGACACCACCGCCGTCGCCCTGGCCGCCGCGTTGGGCGCCGAGTTCTGTGAGATCTACTCCGACGTCGACGGGGTCTTCACCGCCGACCCGCGGATCGTCCCCGGCGCCCGCCACATCCCCGAGATCAGCTACGAGGAGATGCTGGAGATGGCCGCCAATGGCGCCAAGATCCTGCACCTGCGCTGCGTGGAATATGCCCGCCGCGAGAATGTCCCCGTTCATGTCCGTTCGTCCTTCTCTGACAAGCCCGGCACCTGGGTGAAGGACCTCTCCGAAGGAAATCCGATGGAACAAGCACTGATCACCGGCGTCGCCCATGACCGCCACGAGGCGAAGATCACCGTCGCCGGGGTGCCGGACCGTCCCGGCGAGGCCGCCGAGATCTTCGACACCATCGCCCGCGCCGAGATCAACATCGACATGATCGTGCAGAACGTCTCCGAGGTGGCCAGCGGCCGCACCGACATCTCCTTCACCCTGCCCAGCAGCGACGGCCGCAAGGCGATCGAGGTGCTGAACATGATGAAGGACAAGATCGGCTTCCAGGAACTGCTCTACGACGACCGGATCGGCAAGGTCTCGGTGATCGGTGTCGGGATGCGCTCGCACCCGGGCGTGACCGCCAAGTTCTTCCGCAGCCTGTCCGACGCGGACATCAACATCGACATGATCAGCACCTCGGAGATCCGGATCTCCGTAGTGGTGGATGCCGATCACGTGGACAATGCGGTGCGCGCGGCCCACACCGCCTTCGGCCTCGACGCCGATGGGGAGGCCGTGGTCTACGCCGGCACCGGCCGGTGACCAAGGCCGAGGAACCGACCGCGACAGGCTCGGCCGTCTCGGCGGCCGGGCCTGCCCCCGCGGTGGCTGCAGAGCCAGCTCCGGCGGCCGAGCCGGCCGACGCCCCGGAGACGACCACGTCGACCGGGCCCGTCGAGGCCCCGTCAGGTGGGGCGAACAAGAACTCTGTGGCGCGCAACAGCGCCCTGATGGCGATGGGTTCTCTGGCCAGCCGGATCCTGGGGCTGGGTCGGCAGTTCCTGTTCGCCCAGGTGGTTGCCGCCTCGGCGGTGGCGACGGCCTTCAACGTCGCCAACACCATGCCCAACTACCTGCTGATCGTGCTGAATGCGGGCGTGCTCAATGCGGTGCTGATCCCGCAGATGACCGCCGCGATGAAGCACGAGGATGGTGGCCGGGTCTACGTCGACAAGCTGCTGACGGCCGCCTTCCTGGCCATCGGCGCCCTGGGCGTGGTGGGCACGGCCGCCTCGCCGTGGTTGATCCGGGCCACCAACAGCCAGACCGGCACTGCGCTGCACCTGTCCATCCTGTTCGGCCTGATCTGCATGCCGCAGGTGCTCTTCTACGGCCTCTACTCCGTGCTGGGCAATGTGCTCAACGCCCGGGACCGGTTTGCTTCCTTCATGTGGGCGCCCGCGCTGGCCAATGTGGTGCAGATAGCCGGCTTGGGCTTCTTCCTGTGGAAGTGGGGTCTGCAGACCGATCCCGCCACCTGGACCATGCCGATGGTGTGGACGCTGGCCGGCTCCACCACCCTGGGCATCGCGGTCCAGGCCCTGATCCTGGTGCCGCCGCTGATCCAGAGCGGCTTCCGTTACCGGCCGCGCTTCGGGCTGCGGGGGTCGGGGCTGGGTTCGGCCTCCAAGATGGTGGGCTGGACCCTGAGCGCCCTGCTGGTCTCCCTGGCCGGCGGCTTCGTGGTGCAGGTGGTGCTGACCAGCCTGCCCGACGTGCCCCACGTCGGCGGCTTCGCCTCCTACAACTTCGCCTACCTGATCTTCACCCTGCCGCACGGCCTGATCACGGTGAGCATCCTGACCGCGCTCTTCCCGCAGATGAGCCGCACCTGGCAGGCCGGCGACGTCCGCGGCCTGCGGCGGCTGCTGGTGCGGGCGCTGAGCACTCCCGCGGTGGCGGTGATCCCGGCCAGCGCCGCGATGATCGCGATGGCGGAGCCGGTGGTCAACGTGATGCTGCGGCTCCCCCCGGGGCAGGCCGAGCCGGTGGTGCTGGCCCTGCGGATCATGGCCCTGGGCACCCTGGGCTACGGCATCAGCGTGCTGCAGCAGCGCTACTGCTATGCCCGGGAGGAGGGCAAGGCCAACTTCTACTACCAGGGCTTCCTGACCCTGGTCCAGGTGTTCTCCGCCCTGCTCGGCCTGTGGCTGCTGCCCGACCGCTGGGTGCTGCCGCTCATTGCCGTCGGCCTGGTGGTGGGCAACTGGGCCCAGGCACTGCTCTGGATGGCCATTGCCCGACGCCAGCTGGGCGGCCTGGGGCTGCGCTCCGTGGTGCGGCTGTGGACCCGGCTGGCGATCGCCTCGGTGGCTGCCGGAGTGGTGGCCTGGCTGGCGGTCTACGGCATGCGCGGCTTCGGCGCTGGCTGGCTGCTGTCCCTGGTCACCTGCGCGGTGTCGGGGCTGTGCTTCGGCCTGGTCTTCCTGGCCGGCGCTCGGCTGATGCACATCCGTGAGGTCGACGACCTGCTGGCTCCCGTGCTGCGACGCCTGCCCGTCGGCGGCCGCTGAGGGGCCTGCCAGATCAGCGGCAGGAGGGGTATCCGGTGACACCATGATGCCGGGTACCCCTCCTGCCGCTGGATCGGGCGGAGTCCTCGAACAGCTTGGTGTCGGGGTCGGGCCAGCACATGCAGAAAGGCCCCGGCGGAAGCCGGGGCCTTTCATGGTGCAGGTCTCGCTCGGGGGTTCGAGACCTACGTCGGGGAGCAACACTCGGGGGGTTGCTGCTCCCACTGTTCGATGACGCTCGGGGGTTCGTCATCTGTGAACAACTCTATGGGGACCGTCAGAGCTGCGCAATCCGGAAAGCCCGTTTTCAGTTGTTCAGTATTAAGTGCTGTGGATAGACCACAGGCTTCCTGCGTTCCTACTTGTCAGGGGAGTCTTTCATGGGCGTGTTCCGTGGCGAGCCAGCAGACCTTCAGTAAATTGGACGGCTGACCGCCAGGGCGGACACAGAAGATCCCGGGACATCTGTGATGTCCCGGGATCAGCTTCCTGCTCAGTCGGGGTATCGGGCTTGCGCCCTACTACCCCTTCCTCGTCGTACGCCTCGAAAGCAAGCTTTCGGCCGTACTCCTCGTCGGGGTGACAGGATTTGAACCTGCGACCTCGTCGTCCCGAACGACGCGCGCTACCAAGCTGCGCCACACCCCGGTACTGCAATTCGGCCCGAAGGCCGTGGACAACTGTAGCCCAGATTGGGCTGGAGAACCAATTCGGCCCTGCTTGGGCCTCGGCAGGCTCGGCGGCCGTGGTTGGGCTGGTGCCTCAGGGGTGGTGGCTGGCTGGTGCTTCTGTCGAGGGGCGGAGCGGAGTCGGTCAGCGGCTGACCAGGGTGAGCAGCGTCGCCTCCGGGCGGCAGGCAATCCGGTAGGGCGCAAAGGGGGAGGAGCCCAGACCGGCGGAGACGTGCAGCCAGCTGGAGTGCTCGACGCCGTCCTCGCCGGTCACGGCGTGGGTGCTGACGCCCTTGACCCGCTCGGTGTCCAGGTCGCAGTTGGTCACCAGCGCCCCCTTGAAGGGCAGGCAGACCTGACCGCCATGGGTGTGCCCGGCGAAGATCAGGTCCATCCCGTCGGCGGTCATCGCGTCCAAGAGCCGCAGGTAAGGGGCGTGCGTGACGGCAACGTTCAGGTCGAAGCCGTCCAGCGCGGGGCCGGCCACCTCGGAGTAGTCGTCCCGGCCCAGGTGGGCGTCGTCCGTGCCGCGGAAGGCGATCCGTCGCCCGGCCACCTCCAGCCCGGCCCGACGCTGGTTGAGGTCCGCCCAGCCGCGCGAGGTCATGGCCGCCCGCAGGTCATCGAAGGGCAGGGCTGGCTTGGAGTGCTCGTGCACCTGGGAGGGGCCGGCCAGGTACTTCGCCGGGTTCTTGAAGCCCGGCATCGTGTAGTCATTGGACCCGAAGACGAAGACGCCGGGGACATCCAGAAGCCCTCCCCAGGCCGCCAGCAGCGGCTCGATGGCGTCGGGGGAACAGAAGTTGTCCCCGGTGTTGACCACCAGGTCCGGCCGCAGCTCCGCCAGCTTGCTGATCCACTCCAACTTGGACCGTTGCCGGGGCAGCAGGTGGATGTCGCTCAGGTGCAGCACCCGGATGGGCTCCTGGCCCGGTGGGAGCACCGGTACCGCCACCCGCTGCAGGGTGAACTGCCGGGCCTCCCACAGGCCGTAGCCCAAGGCGGCCGAGCCAGCGGCCACGGTGCCGGCCACGGCCCCGGCCAGGGGCCTCATCGGGACTTCTTCGCGGAGGCGGCGGGCTTCTTGCTGCTCGGCTTGCTTGGCGTCGTCTTGGCGGGGCGCGGGCCCTTGGAGACGTAGAACTGGATCACCCGGCTGGTTGGGTAGGTGCCGCTGTTGGGGGAGGCGTACAGGTAGGTGCCCTCCGGGCGGGAGCTGTACTGCTCCACCGTCTCGGTGCTGAAACCGGCGGCCTCGACGGCGGCCATCGCGTCCTGCAGACCCATGCCCTCGATGTCGGGCAGTTCCACCCTCTTGCCCTCGGTGACGTCAGAGCCCGGCTCGACGAACTTGCCGGGGGAATCCACGTCGGCCAGGGCCGCGGACATGGCGGCCTTCCAGATCAGGCCGGCGTCGCCCGAGCCCGAGCCCTCCAGGGTGCAGCCCCCACCGCAGTCCGTGCCGTGCGCCGTGCGCCCGGTGATCGAGCGGCGCTCCCTGCCCTTGTACTGCGGAGCCTGCTTGTCCGCGGCGATCATGGACACGCCGGCCATGTCCGGGGTGTAGCCGGCCAGCCACACCGCCTCGGCGGAGTCCGTGGTACCGGTCTTGGCGGCCTGGTCCCGGTCATCATTCAGGTGCGCCCGGCGGGCGGTGCCATTGTTGATCACGCCCTGCAGGACCTGGCTGACGCCATCGGCGATCTGCGGCTCGATCACCCGCTTGCAATCACCGCCGGGGGCGGACACGGTCTTGCCGGCCTTGGTGGTCACCGAGGCGACGATGTTCGGATTGCAGTGGATCCCGCGGTTGGCGAAGGTGGCATAGGCCTCGGCCATGGACAGCGGGGTGACCTCCACCGGGCCCAGGGTGAACGACGCGATGTTGTCGTAGCCGCCGTTGACGTCGGCGCTGACCTTGTCCTTGATCATGTCCTTGCCATTGGCGCGCTTGGCGCCGACGGCCTGGGCCATCTTGACCACATTGCACAGACCGACATCCTTGGACAACTGGACAAAGTAGGTGTTCACCGACATCTCGGTGGCCTTGCGCATGTCCATCACACCATTGGCTCCGGTGGAGTTCTTCACCGGGAAGTCACCGACGGTGTAGGGGCCGTTGCAGGCCCGGAAGGTTGACCCCTTGAAGTTCATCCGGGCCTGCGCGTTGTACCTCCGACTCGGAGTGATCCCCTTCTGCAGGGCGGCCGCCACGGTGAAGGTCTTGAAGGTGGAGCCAGCCTGGTAACCCTCCGCGCCGCCATGGCTGGCGTCGACCGAGTAGTTGTACCAGGTCTGGCCCGGCTTGGTGCCGATCTTGGTCCGGTTCTGCGCCATCGCAACGATCAGGCCGCTCTTGGGCTGGATCAGCACCGCGGTGGAGATGAACGGGTCGGTGGGGGCGATCACCCGGTTCACCGCCTTCTCGGCGGCCGCCTGGGCCTGCGGGTCAATCAGGGTCTTGATGGTCAGGCCACCACGCTGGAGCGCGCCCAGTCGCTCGTCCCGGGTCTTGCCGAGCACCTTGAAGTCGTCACTGAGCAGCACATTCTTCACGTACAGACACAGGGTCTGGAAGCGGGAGGAGACGCAGTCATTGGGCGGCGTCTGCACCTTGGACTTGTCGAAGCCCTCCTTCTTGGCGGCTTCGGCCTGCGCCGGTGTGATCTTCTTCAGCTCCACCATCCGGTTCAGCACGATGTTGCGCCGGTTGATTGCGGCGGTGGGGTTGTTGATCGGGTCGGTGGCGGCCGGGTTCTGCACCAGGCCGGCCAGCATTGCGGCCTGACCCAGGGTGAGCTTGGCGGCCGTGGTGTTGAAGTAGCGGCGGGAGGCGGCCTCGACGCCATAGGCGTTGGCGCCGTAGTAGGCGATGTTCATGTAGCGCTCGAGGATCTGCTTCTTGGTGAGCTTCTTCTCCACCGCCACCGCATAGCGAAGTTCGCGCACCTTGCGGGTCAGGGTCTGCTCGGTGGCCGCCGCCTGGGCCTCCTTGTCATTGGCGACGACGGCCGCCTCGATCTGCACCTGCTTCACGTACTGCTGGGTCAGGGTGGAGCCGCCCTGCGTGGAACCCGACGCGCTGCGGACCGCGGCACGGGCGGTGCCCTTGAAGTCGATGGCGCCGTGCTCGAAGAAGCGGTCGTCCTCGATTGCCACCTGGGCCACCTGCATGATGGGGGCGATCTTGTTCAGCGGCACGTAGACGCGGTTCTCGGCATAGAATTCGGCCAGCGTGCTGCCATCGGCCATCAGCACCTTGGACCGCTCCGACTGCTGACCGATGGTCAGGTCGGCGGGCAGCGCCTCCAGGGAGTTGGCGCCAGCCTTGACCACCGAGCCGGTGAGGAAGGCGGCGGGAAGGGCGAGCCCGGCGACCAGCAGGCCGCAGAGCACACTCAACGCACCGAACCAGGCCAAGTGGTAGGCATTGCTGCCCAGCTTGCGAGAAGTCATGAGACCAAGAATACGTGAGAGATCCGGCCCCCTTCTCGCCCCCGCGTGGGAGGTAGTGGGTCCACACCCGTCGGCGCCGTGTTTGGGATGACTTTCCACAGGGGATTGTCAACCGCTGTACTACCCGCTAGATTCGGCCAAAGACGCGCTGACTATGCCCAATGTGGGGCGTGGTCGCTTGCCCCAGGTGGAAGGAGAGCTGCAATGACTCTCGTCGAACCCGATGACTGGACCCTGATGGCCCGCTGCCGCGGGATGGAGGATGCCCTCTTCCCGGAGGGGAAGGACCAGAAGCGTGCCCGTGCCGTCTGTCTGGGCTGCCCGGTGCGCTCAACCTGCCTGGCCGAGGCGCTGGACAACCGGATCGAGTGGGGCGTGTGGGGCGGTCTGACCGAGCGGGAACGGCGGCAGCTGCTGCGCCAGCGCCCCGAGGTGAAGTCCTGGTCCGCGGTGCTGCTCAAGCAGGATATCGGCGAGGAGCCCATGCTGCAGCTCGCGTCGAGTCCCGTCGCCACGGCCGACTGCTCGAGCCGCCCGGGCGACGTGGCCCGTCGCTGATTACGCTTTTTGCTGGTGGCGGCCGTCAGGCCAGTTCGCACACCAGCTCGATCTCCACGGGAGCGTCCATCGGGAGCGCACTGACCCCGACGGCGCTGCGCACGTGCACGCCCTGTTCGCCGAAGATTTCACCCAGGGTTTCCGACGCGCCATTGCCGACGGCCGGCTGGCCGGTGAAGGCGGGATCACTGGCGACGAAGATCACGATCTTGCAGATCCGGGCGATGTTGTCGATCCCGCCCGCGACGTCTGCCGCCGCGGCCAGGGCATTGAGGATGGCCAACTTGGCCTGTCCCTTGGCAATCTCCGGGCTCACCTCGGCCCCCACCTTGCCAGTGACCGTCAGCTTGCCGTCGACGACGGGCAGCTGACCGCTGGTCCAGACCTGGTTGCCGACCTTGGCGGCGGGCACATAGGCGGCGAGGGGCTTGGCCACGGCCGGCAGCTCGATCCCCAGCTCGGCCAACTTTTCGCTGGGCTTCATCACTTGTCCTCGGGCAGCGGGCGCTTGAAGTAGCCCACCAGGGTGTCCGGATTCGGGCCGGGGACGAGCTGCACCAGCTCCCACCCCTCGGAACCGAAGTTGTTCAGGATCTGCTGGCTCACGTGGCTCAGCACGGGCGCGGTGAAGTATTCCCACTTGGTCATGGGGAAAGACTATCCACAGCGCGGTAGGCCTCGTCAGGTTCGGCCACTGTGCTTGGGCCAGGCCATCGTGGGCGTTCAGTCGATCCGGGCGCGCAGGCGGGGGACGTCGCGAATGATCACGGTCTTCCCGCTCATGCTGATCCACTTGCGGGCCGCGAAATCGGTCAGCACCTTGTTCACCGTCTCCCGGCTGGCGCCAACCATCTGGGCCAGCTCGGCCTGAGTGAGGTCATGGTGCACCTCGATCCCACGCTCCGTGGCGGCACCGAAGCGTTCGGCCAGGGTGAGCAGCAGAAAGGCCATCCGTCCGGGGACATCGCTCAGCACCAGGCCGGAGATGGTCTCATTGGAGATCCGCACCCGGTGCGCCATCTGGTGCAGCATGGCCTGGGAGACGTCGTGGTTGCGCTCCACCAGGTCCAGCAGCGGCTCGCGCTGCACGAACAGCAGCTTGCAGTCCAGCATCGCGGTGGCGGTGGTGCTGCGCTGCCCGCCGTCGAGCACGGACAGCTCGCCGAAGATCTCGCCGGGGCCGATCAGGGCCAACAGGGATTCCCGCGGGGCCGGCACAATCGGGCGGCCCTTGCGATTGGTGGTCACCGAGGGCTGCGGCTGGCGCGACGGCTTGGTCAGCTTCACCTTGCCCGACGCCAGCACATACATCCCGGTTGCCGAATCGCCGCTGCGGAAGAGCACCTCACCGCGGCTCAGGGCCACCGGCTGCAGTTGCTCGTCCAAGGCCTGACGAGAGGCCGGAGTCAGGTTCTGGAAGAGTGGCAGCCGCGCCAGGATCTCCTCGTGCATGATCCCCCTTTGGTGGTTCTGTTCGGCACGGAGCCCTCAGTGTAGTGGCTTTGGTCACATTGCGTGGGCGGTGTCGTGGGCCTGGTCAACCTCCTGCCCGTTCCACTGGAACGTTCGTCCAAACGTATGGTGGTGGGGTGTCAACCGCCGGGGACTCGCTCACCCTGACCGAGCGCGCGCAGCAGGTGAACCAGCTGCTGGCCCAGACCTATCCGGATGCCCGGTGTGAACTGGACTTCACCAACCCCTTCGAGCTGCTGGTGGCCACGGTGCTGTCCGCCCAGAGCACCGACAAGCGGGTCAACGTGGTCACGCCGGAACTCCTGCGTCGCTTCCCGGATGCCACGGCGATGGCCGGCGCCACCCAGACGGAGCTGGAGGAGATCATCCGGCCCACTGGCTTCTTCCGGGCCAAGACCCAGAGCCTGCTGGGGCTCAGCCGGGCCATCGTCGACCAGCACGACGGGCAGGTGCCCGGCACCCTGGCCGAGCTGGTGACGCTGCCCGGGGTGGGCCGCAAGACCGCCAATGTGGTGCTGGGCAATGCCTTCGGCGTGCCCGGGATCACGCCCGACACCCACTTCATGCGAGTCACCCGACGGCTGGGCTGGACGACGGCGACCAAGCCGGATCCGGTGGAGCGTGAGGTGGGTGCCCTGTTTGACCCCGCCGACTGGGTGCAGCTGTGTCACAACGTGATCTGGCACGGGCGTCGCCGCTGCCATGCCCGACGCCCCGCCTGCGGTGCCTGCCCCGTCGCCACGCTCTGCCCCGCCTATGGTGAGGGTGAAACCGACCCGGCCAAGGCCGCCAAGCTCGTGAGGGAGCCCCGAGGATGAAGCCCACCCGTCTTGCCACCGCCGTCGCGGCGCTGCTGCTGGTGGGCTGCGCGCCCAGCCAGCCGTCGGTGCCGCAGGTGACCGTCGGGGGAGAACCGGACAGCCAACGCTCCCTGGCGCCCGACCAGGTGCTGGAGGCCCGCAAGGCCGCCGGGATCGACGCCTGCCCCACCAGCAACCTGGCCGCGAAACAGCGCGACGGGGGACTGCCGGCCCTCACCCTGGACTGCCTGGGCGGCGACAGCAAGGTCAACCTGGCCGGGCTGCCCACCGGCAGGCCGTACGTGATCAACCTGTGGGCGCAGTGGTGCCAGCCCTGCGCCGACGAGGCGCCCTACTTGGCCGACGTCGCCCGGCAGACCGGGGGCAAGGTCACCTTCCTGGGGATCGACTATGGCGACCCCTTCCCCGGCAAGGCGATCGACTTCGCGATCAAGCACCAGACGCTCTACCCGCAACTGGTGGACCCCAAGCAGCGGAGCCGGATTCCCCTCAAGGTACCCGGGCCTCCGCAGACCTATTTCGTCGACGCCTCCGGGAAGCTGGTGCACCACGAGACCAAGGTCTACATGTCCGCTGAGGAGCTGCGCGCCGCCATCAAGGAGCACCTGGGGGTGCAGGCGTGAGCGGGGAGGCCCTGGGGCCGATCGAGCCCGTGCTGGCCGACCCGCGCGAGCTGCCCACCGAACTGGTGGCCCTGGCCGGGGCGCTGGAGAACACCGAGGCGCTGCACGGCCGGGTGAGTGAGTCCCGCCCGCCCAAGCAGGGCTCCCGACGGGCCGCCGTGCTGATCATGATCGGCGAGCAGGAACTGGACCTCACCTTCACCGAACGTTCCGGGACCATGCGCAAGCATCCCGGGCAGATCTCCTTCCCCGGGGGTGCCCTGGACGAGGGGGAGAGCGCCGTCCAGGCGGCGCTGCGCGAGGCCCACGAGGAGATCGGGCTCGCACCATCCCGCGCCCGGGTGCTGGGCCAGCTGCCGCCGGCACACGTCAACGCCAGCGCTTTTGACGTGAAGGGGATCGTGGCCGCCTGGGACGGGCAGGGGGACACTCCGATTGCCCCGGTGGACCCGGCCGAGGTGGCCGCCATCCATCGCTACCCGATCCGGGATCTGGCCGACCCCGCCAACCGGTTGACCGCCGAGATCCCGTCGGGTTACCGCGGCCCGGCCTTCGTGATGGACGACATCTTCATCTGGGGCTTCACCGCACACTTGGTGGACTGTGTGCTGGACCTGGGCGGCTGGCAGCGCCCGTGGGACCCCGGCCGGGTGCAGCCGGTGCCCCGACGCTTCCTGCGGGACAAGGCCGGGCCGCCGCGGGGCTGGAAGGGCCCCACGGTCCGCTGACCTGCCGCCCTTGTCGGTGCCGTTGTGGTGTCTGTGCCGTTGTGGTGGCGCCCCCCAGTCCCGGAGGGCGCCCCGCCCATCTCTCTGCCGCTCGGGTTTCGTCTTCCCGCGTCGGATGCATCCGTCGCGCGAAGACGAAACCCGAGCGACGGGTCGGGGCCGCCTCCCAAAACCCCCATCTCCGGCCCCGCCCGAGGGGAGCTCAGGCGCCGAACACAACAAATGCGGCAGGTCAGTTGTCCAAGCGAGTCATAGGCCGCTTGGACAACTGACCTGCCGCATTTGTTGTGGGTGCCCGTGGGGCAGGGCCGTGGAGGGGGCCGACTGGCCACATGGAATGATCGTCTGCATGGCTGACAATCAACCCCGCACCGCCGAACACACCCCCGACTGGTGGAAGTCCGCGGTGGTCTACCAGATCTACCCGCGCAGCTTCTGCGACTCCACCGGAAGCGGCATGGGAGACATCCGCGGCATCATCTCCAAGCTGGACCACCTGGCCGCGCTCGGCGTGGACGTGGTCTGGATGAGCCCGGCCTACACGTCGCCGCAGGACGACAACGGCTACGACATCAGTGACTACCAGGACATCGACCCGCTGTTCGGCAGTCTGGCCGACGTCGACGAACTGATCGAGGGGCTGCACAGCCGCGGGATGAAGCTGGTGATGGACCTCGTCGTGAACCACACCTCCGACGAGCATCCGTGGTTCGTCGAGTCCCGGGACCCGAACTCGGCCAAGGCCGACTGGTACTGGTGGCGCGACCCCCGCCCCGGCTTCGAGCCCGGCCAGCCCGGCGCCGAGCCCACCAACTGGGCCAGTGCCTTCAGCGGCCCGTCATGGCAGTGGGATGAGCAGCGCGGCCAGTACTTCCTGCACATCTTCAGCAAGAAGCAGCCCGACCTGAACTGGGAGAACCCCGAGGTCCGCCGTGCCGTGTACGACATGATGCAGTGGTGGGTGGACCGGGGCGTCGACGGCTTCCGGATGGACGTGATCAACCTGATCTCCAAGAGCCTGCCGCTGACCGACGGCGTCGTGGTGCCCGGGCAGGCGCTGAGCTGGGACAACGGCTACGTCGACGGCCCCCGGATGGACGAGTTCCTGCACGAGATGAACCAGGCCGTGCTGGACGGGCAGCACCTGCTGACCGTCGGTGAATGCCCCGGCGTGAGTGTGGAGCAGGCCAGCCGGTACACCGACCCGGAACGCAAGGAAGTGGGGATGGTCTTCCAGTTCGAGCACGTCGGGCTGGACGAGCAGCCTGGCAAGGGCAAGTGGGCCCTCAAGCCGCTGCACCTGCCGGACCTGAAGGCCAACTTCGCCAAGTGGCAGCACGGGCTGGAGGGGCGCGGCTGGAACTCGCTGTACTGGAACAACCATGACCAGCCACGGATCGTGTCCCGCTGGGGTGATGACTCCCCGGAGCACCGGGTGAACTCCGCCAAGACCCTGGGCACGGTGCTGCACCTGCAGAAGGGAACGCCCTACATCTACCAGGGCGAGGAGATTGGCATGACCAATGCCTACTTCACCTCGATTGACCAGTACCAGGACCTGGAGACCCTGAACCACTACGCGGAGGCGACGGCGCTGGGCGCGGACCCCGAGGACCTGCTGGCGAGCTACCGGGCCAAGAGCCGGGACAATGCCCGCACCCCCATGGTGTGGGACGGCACCGAGAAGGCCGGCTTCACCACCAGCGAGCCGTGGCTGGAGATCAATCCCAACCACACCGAGGTCAATGTCGCCGCGGCGGTGGCCGACCCGGATTCGGTCTTCCACCACTACCGGAAGCTGATTGCCCTGCGCCACGACGAGCCCGTGGTTCGCGACGGGGTCTTCGCGCTGCTGGAGCCGGAACACGAGCAGCTGTTTGCCTACACCCGGACGCTGGCGGGGGAGCCGACGCTGCTGGTGCTGGCCAACATGTCCAGCCAGCCGTGCCCGCTGCCGCAATCCTGCCGCGCCGGGGGTGAGCTGCTGCTGGGGACCCATGGCGACGGCTCGACGGAGGAGCTGGCGCCCTGGGAGTCGCGGGTGATCCGGCTGGCCTGAGCGTCGTAGATCAGGGCGGGCGCCCAGCCGTAGATCAGGGCGGCCGCCCAGCCCTAAATCACGGCGGCCGCGCAACCCAGACACGGCGGCCGAGCTTGTCGAGAGCTTCTGGGTTGCTGCACCCTTCGGGTGCCCCTCGACAGGCTCGGGGACCGTGGTCACCGTGGTGGCTCGCTGTGGGTCAGTTTCACGGTGGGTGGGGCTGTGGATCGGCTCCATGGCGGCCGAGCTGGTCCCGGCCACCTGGCCGTGCAGGATTCCGGTTCGGGAGCCGGCCTCCCGGCCGCGGCCGTGGATGGGCCTGGCCCCCCGAGCGAGGGACGAGCGAGGGGTGGTTGGCCGCGATGGGAGGCCGGGCCCGGGCCGGAACGCTGAACGCTCACGATCATCGGCCGGGGCTCCCAGGCAGGTACAGCAAAGGGCCGCACCCAACGGGTGCGGCCCTTCGTGTGGTCAGGTGCCTCAGAGGGCGGTGGCGCCCTTCGAGGACGACGCCTGGTAGGCAGTGGTCTCGTCCAGGTCCTTGGCGGCGCGCTTGGCGACGGCCAGCCCCTTGCGATCCCGGGTGTTGGCGTTCACCTCGTCGATGCCGGTGGTCAGCGACTGCTTGACGGTGGCGACGGTGGCCTTGGCCTCCTTGATGGCCTTCTCCGGCGGCTTGACCTGCTTCATCTTGGACTTGCCGATCAGCGCCAGGATGCCGGCCAACAGCAGCAGCACGACGGCCATGGTCACGAAGCCCAGCGCGATGGCCGGGATGGCGGACCAGTCCAGCAGGCTGGCGAACAGCTTCGCGAAGCCGAAGCCGCCGGCCAGGAAGAGCAGCGAGGCCGCATTGGCGGCCAGGTAGCCAGCTGCTCCGAACATGCCACCACCGACGCCAGCTGCCTTTGCCGAGGGGGTCACCTCGGCCTTTGCGAGTGCGATGTTGTCCGTCAGCAGTGCCTTGGTGTCGATCACCAGGTTGTTGACGAAGGTCTTCGGATCTTGCCGCTCGGCCATGTGCTCAGCTCCTAGAAGTGTGCTGTGTTCCAGTCAAACACTAGACGTTTCAGCCCGTCACGGGCACCAAGGCGCTCACTGTTCGGGCTGTGCCGCGTGGCTTTTACTCCGTCGGCGTAACAGAAGGCCCCCCACCACGGCCGCCAGCAGGGAGGCCACCAGCACCGCCGCCTTGGCGCTCTGGGCGGTCTGCGGGTCACCGGGGAAGGCCAGATCGGCGATCAACAGGGAGACGGTGAAGCCGATCCCGGTGAGCACCGCCATCCCGCCGACGTCGGCCCAGCGAACCCCCGGGGCCAGCGTCGCAGACGTGAACCTGGCCGTCAGCCGGGCGGCGGTGAAGACGCCGACGAACTTGCCCAGGAACAGGCCCAGCATCACGCCGAGCGCCTCGGGGCGGTTGACCAGCGAACGGATCATCTCCTGGTTCACCGGCACCCCGGCGGCGAAGAAGGCGAAGATGGGCACCACCAGACCCGCTGACCAGGGCTCGACGGCGTGCTTCCAGCGGTCCACCGGGTCGTGCTCCTCGTACTCGTCGGTGCGGGTGACCAGGCCCAGCGCGACGCCCGCGATGGTGGCGTGCACCCCCGACTGCAGCATCAGCCACCACGCCGCGACCCCCAACAGCAGGTAGGGCCACACGCTGTTCACCCGGCGGCGCTGCAGGAACCAGAAGGCCGCCACGCAGGCCAGCGCGCCCAGCAACGGCAGGAAGGCGATCCCGGTGGCGAAGAAGACGGCGATCACGATGATGGCACCCAGGTCGTCGACGATGGCGAGGGTCAGCAGGAAGGCGCGCAGCCCCGACGGCAGGCTGGAGCCGACGATGGCCAGTACCGCCAGGGCGAAGGCGATGTCGGTGGCCATCGGGATGGCCCAACCATTCAGGGTGCCGTTGCCGGCCAGGTTGACTCCGACGTAGAGCAGCGCGGGCACCACCATTCCGCCCAGGGCGGCCAGGATTGGCAGCAGGGCGTCGGCGGGGCGGCTGAGGGAACCCTCCACCAGTTCGCGTTTCAGCTCCAACCCGGCGACGAAGAAGAAGATGGTCAGCAGCCCGTCGGCGGCCCAGTGGTGCAGATCCAGCGGGCCCAGCGTGAGGTGGGACAGGTGTTGGTAGAAGCCCGGGGCCAGGTTGGCCACCAGCAGTGCGACGGCGGTGGCGGCCAGCATCAGCAGACCACCGGTGGTCTCGCTGCGCAGGATGTCGGCCAGATGGCGGGTGTCCGCGTCGCGGCCGGGGCCGAAGATGATCCGGGGACGGGGAGGGAGGGGCAGGCTCACGGGAGTCCGTTCGGGGTTGACAGCAACGACGCCGACCAGACTTCCCGGCACACCAGTGGTGAATTCTACCGGATGGCTGCGGGGATCACGCGAAGCCGCTGGTCAGAGCGGAATGACCAGGCCGCTGTCGTCGATCTCGATGGGCGCGGTGAGCTCCTCGTGGTCCACCCAGGCCCGCCAGATCCGCAGCTCATAGGGCAGCCGCAGCTCGTCGGCGCCGGGATTGGCCGAGTCATAGAGGGCGGCGGCGTCGTTCAGCACCAACTGGCGCAGATCCTCGTCCAGGGCCGCGACGGCGGTCTGGTTGGCCACCATGCCCAGCAGGGTGGGGCGGTCCACCTGCTGCCAGACCCGGAAGCGCTTCATCTCCAGCTCCGGGAAGTACTTGCTGCTGGCAAGGGACTCCACGGACCCATCGCCGTAGTCACCCCGCATCGCATTCTCGTCCACCTGGCGCAGCAGGCGGATCAGGCGCTTCACCCACGGCACGCTGTCGTCGCGCACCAGGTAGCTGATGCTGGCGTGGCCGCCGGGGCGCAGCACCCGCGCCATCTCGCTCAGCACCAGGCCGGGTGCAAAGCGGTGGAAGACCTGGTTGACGGTGACCACATCGAACTGGCAGGGGTCGAAGGGCAGGGATTCCGCCTCCGCGGCAATCGCCACCAGCCGGTCATCGGCGTGCAGCCGGGCCACCTGCGCCAGATCCCGGTCCACCGTCATCACCTGGTGGCCCATCCCCGCCAGCAGCTTGGGCAGGGCGGCGCTACCCGCCAGGTTGAGCACCCGACGGGGCTCGGCGCCGACCATCCAGTCGAGGGCGGGCGCCGGGAACTGGCTGCGACGGGGGGCTGGCATGGGGGCGATTCTAGGCGACGTGGCGTGGGCCTCGTGACCTGCGCGTTGTCACGGACGAGTTGTCCACAGGCAGAAGTTGTCCACAGATTTGCCCGGGAGGCCCCGGAGGTGAAAAATCCCGGGGCCATTTGCACACACTGCTGGGCATGAAGACCACGATGCGTCCCCCACGGGGATCCAAGAGCGGTTCCACAGCGGCGTCGCCCCGGCCGCCGGGCGGCTCGCGCCGGGTGTCCGCCGGCCAGTCATCCGGGCCCGCGGCGGCCCCGGCGCCGCCCCTGCTGGTGGCCCGGGACTCGCGGGTGATCGAGGCGGCTCTGGCCGCGGCTGCCGCGGCGGGCGTCGAGCCCCGGCTGGTGCGCGAGCCCAGCCAGATCCGGGCGGCCTGGCGTTCCTCACCTTGCGTGCTGGTGGGGGTGGAGATGGCGCCGCTGGTGTGCGGGATCGCGCTGGAACCGCGGCCGGGCATCCATCTGGTGGGGACGTCGCTGGCGGAGCTGGCGGACTGGTCTGCGCTGTTGCAGGCGTCGGTGCTGGTGTTGCCGGAGCAGTCCGCGCTGCTCACGTCGGTGCTTGACCAGGGGCAGGTCGGCGCCGGGGAGGCGCAGGTGGTGCGGGTGGTGGGTGGCTCCGGCGGGTTGGGGGTGAGCACGCTGTGCTGTGCCCTGGCCCAACAGGCGTCGGAGCGTGGGCTGCGGGCGGCCGCCGTGGAGCTGGATCCGACGGGTGGTGGGCTGGACCTGATCTTCGGGGCGGAGACGGTGCCGGGGTGGCGTTGGCATGACCTGCGTTCGGCCGCCGGGCACATTGACTCCCTGGTGGGCCAGCTGCCCAATGTCTCCGGGGTTGACGTGGTGGCGCACAGCCGGCCGGACTTCGGCGGGCCGCCGGGAGCCGACGGGATGAGACCCGGCCTGCCGGGGGCGGAGGCGGTGCGGTCGGTGCTGGAATGCCTCAGCCGGACCCATGACCTGGTGGTGCTGGACGGGGGTTCCGGCGGTGACCAGGCCGTCGAGGGCTGGCCGGGGCAGCGGCAACTGCTGATCTGCGGGGCCGATGTGCGGGGTGTGGTGGCGGCACAGAGCCGCGCCTGGGCGCTGGGGCTGCATGACATCGAGCTGGTGGTGCGTACCGGAGCCGCCCGTCGGATTGACCCGGAGACAGTGGCCGAGACGCTGGGCATCGCCTTGCTGGGTTCCTTCAACGACGACCGGGCCGTCACCCGGGCAGCGGAGCAGGCGGTGCCGGTGGGTCGGGGCCGGCGGGGCTATGCCCGGCAGGTGGGCCGGCTGTTGGAGGGCCTGCTGGCCGGGCCGGGCGGGGTGGACCTGCCCGGCGGGAGGGCCTCGTGATGTCCGCTCGACGAGCGATGCCGGGGCCGGATGACGGCCCGACGACGATCTCCCCGGTCGGGCTGGGGGCGACGGCCAGCGGGGTGCTGCCGGCGGAGGACCTGGAGTTGCTCCGGATGCGCCTGGCCGGGCTGGGGCGGGCCTACCACCCGTCGGATGTGGCGCAGGCGCTGCGCGGGCTGGGTCTGGTGGTCTCCGACGCCCTGGTGCTGCGCGCCCTGGAGGATCTGCGTCGCACCAGCGTCGGGGCCGGCCCGCTGGAGCCGCTGCTCCACCTGGACGGGGTCACCGACGTGCTGGTCAACGGGCCGGGCCAGGTCTTCGTCGATCGTGGCCGCGGCCTGGAACGCACCGAGGTGCGCTTCGGGCACGACGACGAGGTGCGTCGGCTGGCGGTGCGGCTGGCGGCCTCGGTGGGGCGACGCCTGGACGAGGCCAGTCCGTGCGTCGATGCCCGGCTCGCCGACGGCACCCGGGTGCATGCCGTGCTGGGCGGAATCGCCGATCCGGGAACCTGCCTCAGCCTGCGCGTCCCGTCGCGACAGTCCTTCCCCCTGTCCCGATGGGTGGAGACCGGCTCGATCAGCGACGAATGCGCCGAGCTGCTGCGGGCGGTGGTCGCCTCCCGGGTGGCCTTCCTGATCTCGGGCGGCACGGGCTCCGGCAAGACCACCCTGTTGGCGTCGATGCTGTCGCTGGTGCCGCCCGAGGAACGCCTGCTAGTGGTGGAGGACTCGCGGGAACTGGCGCCCGAACACCCCCACTGCGTGCGCCTGGAGGCTCGCCAGCCCAATGCGGAGGGGGTCGGCGCCGTCAGCCTCACCCATCTGGTGCGGCAGGCGCTGCGGATGCGGCCCGACCGGTTGGTGCTGGGGGAGGTGCGCGGCGCCGAGCTGTGTGACCTGCTCACCGCCCTGAACACCGGGCATGAAGGCGGCTGCGGCACGGTGCACGCCAACTCCGCCACCGACGTGCCCGCCCGGCTGGAGGCACTGGCGGCACTGGGCGGGATGGACCGGGAGGCGACCCACGCACAGGTGGCCTCGGCGCTGCGGGTGGTGGTGCACGTCCAGCGCACCGGCGACGGACGACGCGGAGTCGCCCAGCTGGGAGTGGTGCGCCGTCGTCCGGATCACGAGATCGAGGTGGTGGATGCGGTGCGCTTCGGGCCCGATCGGTTGGCCACCCGGGCCGCGGCCTGGGATGAACTGAAGGAGTTGCTGTCATGAGCGTGGGTGGTCTGGTGGGCTGGGCGCACGGTGCGGCGGCGGCCGTGGCCGCGGGGGCGTGTGTCTGGGTGCTGGTGCCGCCCGGGCGTCGGCTGATCGCCGGTCCGCGAAGCCGGCGTCGGCTGCCCGCCGGAATGCCCGTCGTCCTGGGCGGAGTGGGCGCTTTGACGGTGGGCGGCTGGCTCGGTGGGTTGGCTGGCCTGCTGTGGACGGTGATCCTGCTGTGCCTGGCGCTGACCGGAGGCTGGTTGGCCTGGCAGTCGCGGGCTGAGCGTCGACGCCGGCTGGCCGCCGCCGATGTGGCCCACGCCACCCAGACGGTGGCGGGGCAGCTGCGGATTGGTGCGGTGCCCAGCGTCGCGTTGGTCTCGGCCGCCACCGACAGCCCCTGCATGGAGCGGCCTGCCGCCACCCAGGCGATTGGGGGCGATGTCGGCCGGGCGTTGCGCGTCGCGGGGGATCAGCCCGGCCGCGACGGGCTGGTGAGCCTGGCCCGGGCCTGGGAGCTGGGGGAACGCACCGGCGCACCGATCGCGGAGCTGGCGCTCCAGGTGAGTGACCAGATCCGGCAGGAGTCGGCGGCGCGCCGGCTGATCGACGCCGAACTCGCCGGACCGCGCGCCACCGCCCGGCTGCTGGCCTTCCTGCCTGTGGTGGGGATCCTGATGGGGCGGCTGTCCGGGGGTGACCCGGTTGGCTTCCTCACCCGGAGTCTGCCGGGCCAGCTCTGCCTGACCGGTGGCGTGCTGCTGGCCTGTGCCGGGGTGCTGTGGACCGAGCACATGGCTCGCCGGGTGGGGGAGTCGTGATCTCGCCGGCGATCGCCCTGGCCGCTGGCTGTGCGGGGCTGGCGGTGTGGCTCACCGCCGGCCAACCCGTGCGACGGCTGGGGCCGCGAGGTCAGGGGCGCCGGCTGCCCGGCTGGGTCCGGGGCCGGCCGGGGGCGATGCGGCTGGGCCTGCGGATCCGGGTGGCACTGGTGCTGGCCGCCGTCGCCGTCCTGCTGCTGCCCGGGGTACAGGGGATGCTTTTGGCCCCGGCGGTCGGGCTGGTGGCGGTGGTGGTGCTCGGCCAGTTGGAGCCCGGAGCGGGGAGGCGTCGCAGTGCCCGGGTGCGGGCCCAGCTGCCCGAGACCTTGGAGCTGCTGGCGGCCACCCTGGAGGCGGGGGCGCCGCTGCGGACGGCCGTCGCGGAGGTGGCCTCGATCGGCCCGACGGCCACGGCGGAGACCCTGGCGTCGGTCCGGTCCCGGGTGGAGGTCGGGCTGTCCGATGCGGACGCGTGGCGTGCCGTCGCCGAAGAGGCGGGCTGGGGGCCGATCGCCCGGGATCTGGCGCGCAGCAGCGACACCGGCAGCGCCGCCGCGGCCGTGCTGCGCCAGCACGCGGCCGACGTGCGCAGGGCCCGGCAGGATGCCCAGCTGGCGCGCGCCCGGGCGGTGGGGGTCCGTTCCGTGCTACCGCTGATGACCTGCTTCCTGCCCGCCTTCCTGCTGACCGGCGTGGTGCCGATCGTCGCCGGCCTGGTGGGCAGCCTGACCCTGCGCTGACACCGTCGGTGGTTCGCAGCAGACGCCAGCCGGAGCGTAACGGGAGCATCGACGGTGAGGCCGTGCCCGAAGGGATGGAAGGCAGCTCAATCGAACCCCAGTAAGGGGTATCGGCCTGCTCCGAGGGACTGCCGCACTCCCCGGGAACGGAGCCCAGCGGACGAGGATCGCTGGCAAAGACGCCAGACCGCACTGCCGCTCGCGACCACCGGTGCGGTGATGAAGCCTCACGAGATCGAGTTCGCGGAACGCTTTCTCGCTGACGGGAACTCGATTGTCCGCTGGATTCCCCAAGGGGAGGTCGATCCGGCAACGGGCCTGATTTCAGCGGCCTCGGACTTCGAGTGGCGCTCTGGTGTCCTGATCGAGCCCAAGCGCACCGGAAACCTGCAGACGATGAAGGACTACATCTCCCGCGGTCTACGTCAGGGCAAGTCCAACTTCATGGTTGACCACGGAGCGCACAGACCTGGCAGGCGACTGATCGATGGTCTCCGCAAGCAGGAACCGAACGGGCACCCCGACCATCACGTCTGGGTCTTCTGGGATGGAGGGCTTCTGCAGGTCAAATGAGGAAGAGCTTGTGACGCTCCCGCTGAGGTGACCTTCCATGAGGTCGAGCGAGGTCTGCAAGCTCTTCACCAGCAAAGCTAAGGCACGAATGCCCAGGTTGTCAGCAGCCGAGCGCACCAGGATCCGTCGGACAACACCTGGAGGCCTGATTTGGGCCGAAGTGGTCCCGTGCTCCGCGCAGTGAGTGCCTCTGACAAGCGGCGACGCGACTTTTCCACAGAAATCCGATTCCGAGGAATTGTCCACAGCCCGCGGTTGGCGTGACGCAAACGTGAACCCGATTTCGACACTGCTGGGTGAACCCGGTGATGCCCGGGAACACCAACGAAAGGAGCGGCCATGTCCGCCAGCACCATCACCCCCACCGAGGTCGAGGCCACCCAGGCCGGCCTCACCGAGCAGACCTCCTGGGCCCAGCCGGAGGTCGCCTTCCGGGAGCGCCCGCTCAGCCGTACCCGTCGCGCCTGCCAGCGTGGCATGGTGACCGCGGAGTACGCCGTCGGGATCCTGGCCGCCATCGCCCTGGCGCTGGTCCTGGTGAAGGTCTTCAACGACAACTCCTTCTTCCGGGCCCTGCTGAAGCAGGTCACCGTCCTGATCGGCCAGGTGGGCCAGAAGCTGCCCGCCAAGTGACCCGCGGGACGGGTGGCACACGGGGAACGTGAGGCAGGCAGGCCGTGGCGACGCGTGTGGGGGGCGTCGCCACGGTTGCTTCCTCACCACTCCCTCCGTCACCCGGCCGGCCAACAGCGCAGAAGGAGCGCATGATGCGTCGAGACCAACGGGGCATGGTGACCGCGGAGCTGGCCGTCGGGCTGCTGGCGGCAGCGATGGCGGTGGTCTTCGCCTGCTGGGTGGTCAATCTGGTGGTGCTGCAGACCCGGTGCGCCGACACGGCCTCCCAGATGGCGCGCCAGCTGGCCCGGGGTGACCAGGCCGCGGCCGATGAGGCCAAGCAGCGCGCGCCCAAGGGTGCCGAGACCCGGATCAGCCGCGGGTCGGCCACCGTGACGGTCCGGATTGACCTTGCGGCCCGGCTCGGCGTGCTGGGCCCGGTGCACCTGGCCGGCGCCGCGACGGCCGATCTGGAGCCGGGGGAGGCGGGATGAACCGCGTCGAGCCGGCGTCCTGGCTGGCGTGGCCTCGGGATGGGCACGGGGACGGAACGGCGGATCGGGGCGGCGGCACCGCCCTGACGGCCGCCCTATTGCTCTGCCTATGCGCCGCCATGCTGGTGGGCGTGTGGATCGCAGGCTGGGTGGACTCCATCCATCGGGCCCGATCTGCGGCCGACCTGGCGGCACTGGCGGGAGCGCAGGCACACGTCGGCGATGGCGATGCCTGTTCCGCCGCCCGGGCTGCCGCCGGGCGCAATGGCGCGCTGCTGGACAGTTGTGCGGTTCAGGGCGGCCGTCGGGACTTCCTGGTGACCGTCGGGGTGCGGATGGAGCTGCGGCCCGTGATCGGCGGGTCCCGACGGGAGGTGGTGGAACAGGCAATCGCGGGCAGCCTGCAACGGGAGGACTCCGGTGAACCGGTCAAAACTGTCAGTGCGCCTCCGTAGGCTCGCAGCATCGGTGGCCGGTCGGGTCACCACACCTGGAGCGGAGGCCTTGGATGATCACGACGGTGGCGGTGCGTGGCTACCGCAGCCTGCGGGAGCTGGTGCTGCCGCTGGGCCGGGTGACCCTGGTGACCGGAGCAAACGGGGTGGGAAAATCCAGCCTCTACCGGGCGCTCGGGCTGCTCAGTGATGCGGCCGACGGTCGGCTGGTCGGCTCGCTGGCACGGCAGGGCGGGCTCGGGGCGGTGCTGTGGGCTGGGCCGGAGGTGATCAGCCGGGCGATGCGGTCGGGCGAGGTCCCGGTGCAGGGCAAGGGCAAGCGGATCAACCCGGTGAGTCTGTCGTTGGGCTTCACCACCGAGGAGTTGGGCTATCTGGTGGATGTCGGGCTGCCCACTCCCCGGCAGACGATGTTCGTGCACGACCCGGAGATCAAGCGGGAGGCCATCTTCGGCGCCCCGGTGATGCGCCCCGCCAGCACCCTGATCCGACGCAAGTTCTCCCGGGTGGAAGCCCGGCAGGACCGGTGGGAGCTGGTGCTGGAGCACCTGCCCGCGCAGCTCAGCATCCTGTCCGAGCTGACCGACCCCGCCGCCTATCCGGAGCTGGTGGCCATCCGGCGGGAGGTGCGCAACTGGCGCTTCTACGACTCCTTCCGCACCGACGCCGGCTCCCCAGCCCGCGGCCTGCACGTCAATACATGGACGCCGGTGATGGCGGCCGACGGCTCGGACCTGGTGCCGGCTCTGCAGACCATCCGGGAGTCCGCCTTCGCCGAGCCGCTGGAACAGGCCATCTCCCGTGCCTTCCCGGGCGGCCGGGTGGACGTGGTCGACGTCGGGACCCGGATGGAGCTGCAGTTCAGCCAGCACGGCCTGCTGCGGCCACTGGCCGCCGAGGACCTGTCCGACGGCACCCTGCGCTTCCTGCTGCTGGCCGCCGCCCTGCTCAGCCCCCGGCCGCCCCGTTTGTTGGTGCTGAACGAGCCGGAGACCAGCCTCCACCCGCAGATGCTGCCCGCACTGGCGGAACTGGTGGTGGCCGCCAGCAGGCGAACCCAGGTGGTGGTGGTCTCCCATGCCACCGGCCTGGTGGACGCGCTGCGGGCAGCGCTGGGGGAGGAGCTGGTGCACCACGAGCTGGTCAAGGACACCGGGGAGACGATGGTGGCCGGCCGGGGTGTCTTCGACGGTCCGCACTGGGACTGGGGCAAGCGCTAACGGTTGCCCGGTCAGCCGGGGAGGGCCTCGACAAGCTCGACTGCAGTGGTCGGGTTCGTGCTCGGTGGCGCAACCACGGTGGCCGAGCCTGTCGAGGCCCGTCCGGGACGGATCGCGGGGCTCAGGCGAACTCGTCGAGGCCGAGCAGGGTAGACAGCAGGCGCCGGGCGGACTCCTTGTCCAGGACCTGGTTGGCGTTGCCGCACTTGGGGCTGACCACGCACCGGGGGCAGCCTGCCTCGCACTCACACTGCTCCAGCCGCTCAAGCGTCGCCAGCGCCCATTCCTCGGCCCGCTCGAAGCCCCGGTCGGCGAAGCCCGCGCCGCCCGGATGCCCGTCGTGCACCACGATGGTGCACCGCCCGGTGTCCGGGTGCAGGATCGTCGACACCCCGCCGATGTCCCACCGGTCACAGGGTGCGAACATCGGCAGCAGACCAATGGCGCAGTGCTCCGCGGCGTGCGCCGCACCCGCCAGCTGCACCGCATTCATTCGCAACTCGACCACCAGATCGTCGGGCACCTCCCACCACATCGCCCGGGTGCGCAGGGTGTGCTCGTCCATTTCCAGTGGGGTGGTGTCCCACACCTCGCCCGTGATTTCGTCGCGTCGCAGGTAGCCAATCACCTGCTCGGTGAGTTCCACGTCGCCGCGTGAAACCCGCCCGCGGCCGAACTCCCGGCTCTCGGAAACCTCCTGGATCCGCACCTCGGACAGGCTCTTGGGCTGGGTGAAGTAACCGGGCCGTTCGGCGTGCACCAGGGCTTGCAGCTCGTCGGGGAGATACTCGTCCACCAGCCACTGCTCACCCAGGTGCAGGTAGACCGCGCCCGGATGCACGGTGCGGTCGGCGGCGCCACGCTCGATCTGGCCCACCACCCGCCCGGTCTGGGCGTCGACGATGTCCAGCGGCCGCCCACCCAGGGAGCGCAGGTCAATCGAGTCCACCGCCCGCTCCGGGCGGGTCCAGTACCAGCCGGTCGGCCGACGCCGCAGCAGCCCCTGCCGGGCCAGCTGGTCACACAAGCCCGCCATCCCCGGGCCGAACCAGCGGGCATCGTCGCTGGTCAGCGCCGCTTCCTGAGCGGCGGCCGCCAGATGTGGGCCCAGGATCCAGGGATTGTCCGGGTGCAGCACCGTGGATTCGACGGGTGCCTCGAAGAGCAGCTCCGGGTGGCCGAACAGGTAGACGTCCAGCGGGTCCTCCCGGGCCATCAGCACCACCAGCGCATCCCGCTCGCCCCGGCCGGCGCGCCCGGCCTGCTGCCACAACGCGGCCAGTGTTCCCGGGAAGCCACAGATCAGCACCGCATCCATCCCCGCGACATCGATCCCCAGCTCCAGGGCATTGGTGGCCGCCACCCCCCGCAGCTGGCCGGAGGACAGCGCGTGCTCGATTCCCCGTCGGTCCTGCGCCAGATAGCCCGACCGGTAGGAGGCAATCCGTCCGCCGCGGGTCACCTGATCCTGCGCGCGGACCGCGATCAGCTCCGCCAGGGTGCGGCTGGCGACGAAGGTGATCACCTGTCTGCCCTCGTCAACCAGGTTCGCCATCACCCGGGCGGCGTCCCCATGGGGTGAGTCCGACGGCTGCCACAGCACCACGTCCCGGGCGGCGTGCGGGGAGCAGTCGTCGTCCACCACCTCAATCCCGTCCTCGCCGATCAGCCGACCACCGGCCTCGCCGGCATTGGTGGCCGTCGCCGAGGCCAGGATGAAGACCGGGTTGGCGCCGTACATCGCGCAGAGCCGACGCAACCGTCGGATCACGGCGGCCACGTGGGCGCCGAAGACCCCGCGGTAGCGGTGTGCCTCGTCGATCACCACATACCGAAGGGAACCCAGGAAGCCCGCCCAACGGGAATGGTTGGGCAGCACCGAGCGGTGCAGCATGTCCGGATTGGTCAGCACATAGCCGGCGAAGTCCCGGGCGAAACGCCTCTCCTGGGCGTCGGAATCCCCATCCAGGCACGAGATCTTCCATCCCGTCGGGCCCAGCTCCTGCGCGCTGCGCAGCTGGTCATGGGCCAGCGCCTTGGTGGGCGCCAGGTAGAGCGCGGTGTGCTTGCGGGTGACCAGGCGAGCCCGGGCGGAGGTGACCGGGACGCCCAGCACCCCGTCGGGCACCGCGGTGGCGGCCATCACCGGCAGCAGGTAACCGAGGGTCTTGCCCGAGGCGGTGGAGGTGCAGATGGCGGCGTGCTGCCCGGAGAAGGCGAACTCGGCCAGCTCGGCCTGGTGTCGCCAGGGTTTCTGGATTCCCTGTTTCTGCACGGATTCCCGCACCTCATCGGGGAGCCAGGCGGGCCACGGGGAGGTGCGGCCGGGGCTGGCGTCGCGATGGTCCACGTGGGTGACCTCGTCGCTCATCAACCAGTCCGGAACCGCCATGGGGTTCAGGATGCCACGCTGCGCCGGCAATCCGTCGCCGTGCGTCCCCGGTCTGCCGCCCCGCTGGCCAGAGTGCGGAGGGCCTCGCCTGCGGATGTTGCGCAGTCGCGCAGGCACCGGCCATCGCGCAGCAGGCTGACAAGCCATGATGGGAGGTGAGGTGGCGCTGGGAGCTCGGGGGCCGATTGATGCGCAACTCTCGCAGGGCCGGGTTCGGACGGGTCCGGCGGCGGATGTTGCGCCGGGCCCCGCCGGGAGTGAGCATTGGTTCCATGCTCACTCCCACCCAGGCGGCCCAGCTGCGCACCGCCCTTCTTGCCGCCGACTACACCATCGACGCGGTGATCAACCGGATCGGCGAAACCGGTCAGGAGGGGCTGGGCCGCAACTCCACCATCCCGGCATTGGACGTGTTGGGGGACGCCACCGACCCGCAGGCCGCCCTGATCAAACTGTGGCCGCTGCAGCAGGAGGTGCCGCTGGCGGCGGTGCGCGCGGCCCTGGGGGCGTCGACGGGTGTGGCCCCGGAGGCGATCACCGGCCAGGGGGCCTCGACAGGATCGGCCGCCGTGACTGGGCAGAGTGTCTTCGACGCCCTGGTGGAGGCCGGAATCCTCCGGTTGGACGGCCAGGTGGTCCGCGCCCTGGTGGACATCCGCCCCTTCGGGGCCGACGAGGACCTGCCCCAGGCCGCTGCCACGCAGGGCCCGCTGGCGGGCTGGGTGGTCAGCGACCTCACCCCCGGGCTGGACCAGGTCACCACCAGAACCCGCCCCGACTACGTGCTGGGCGTCTCCCCGGCGTCCACGTCCCTGGCCCAGATGACCATGCGGACCACGATCGGCAGCGCCCTTGATCTGGGCACGGGTTGCGGGGTGCAGAGCCTGCACCTGGCGCGGCATGCCGAGCGCGTCGTGGCCACCGACATCAACCCGCGCGCCCTGGAATTGGCCGGGTTGACCGCCCAGCTCAACCAGCTGGACGTCGACCTGCGCGACGGCAGTCTGTATGAGCCGGTGGCGGGGGAGAGGTTCGATCTGATCGTGACCAACCCGCCCTATGTGATGAGCCCGCCCACCACCGACGGCGAGCGACTGGTCTACCGGGAGGGCAGCTTCGCCGGCGACGGGCTGGTGGAGGCCGTCGTGAAGGGGGCACCGGCGCACCTCAACCCGGGCGGCAGCCTGCAGGTGTTGTGCAATTGGGCCATCCTCGACGGCCAGCCGTGGGAGGAGCGGGTGGCCGGCTGGGCCGAGGGCTCCGGCTGCGACCTGTGGGTGGTGGAACGGGAACGGCTGGACATCTACCACTACATCGAGGTCTGGCTGACCGACGCCGGTCTGGCCGGCAGTCCGGAATGGCAGCCCCGCTACCGGGAATGGATCGAGTACTTCAAGGGCCTGGGGATCGTCGGGGTCGGAATGGGTTGGATCACCCTGACCCGCTCGGAGCGGCCCACCCCGGACATCCAGGTGGAGAGCTGGCCGCACGCCATCGCGCAGCCCGTCGGGCCCGCGCTGGCGGAGCACCAGGCCTGCGTCACGCACGCCCTGCTGTCCGACGGGCAGATCCTGGCCCAGCGGTGGAAGCTCGCGGAGCACGTGACCCAGGAGACCCTGGGCCAGCCCGGCGCGGCGGACCCGCAGCACATCGTGCTGCGCAGTGCGGCCGGTCTGCGTCGGGCGATGGAGGTGGACACCGCCCTGGGCGGGGTGCTGGGCGCCTGCGACGGTGAACTCACCCTGGGGCAGATCACCGCCGCCATCGCGATGATCCTGGAGGTGGACGAGGCGGCCCTGGTTGGCTCGGTCATGCCCGGCATCCGCGAGGCCCTGCGCGACGGGCTGCTGGTCCGGGCCGACGCCGGACGATGAGTGGCCAGTGCCTCCCCAGGCTGGGCAGGCTGCTCCCGGCGCCCACAACAAATGCGGCAGGTCAGTTGACCAAGCCGCTCGTGGGGCACTTGGACAACTGACCTGCCGCATTTGTTGTGGGTTGGGCGTGGTGCCTCCTCGGCTCGATGCTGACCCGGGGCACCCGCCGACGACGTCGGGGGCCGTGGGCGTCGTCGTGGGGACCGGGAAGGGACGGGAAGGGAAGGGTGTGAGCGCCCCCCGGCAGGCTTGAGGGTCGTGGCGCGACGCCCGCGCCTTGCACGCCCGGCCGGGAAGTCCCCTCTACAGGCTCGGGTTCGTCGAGGGCGGGCTCGGGGATCGTTCTGGGTGACTGGGTGACTGGGTGACTGGGTGACTGGGTGACTGGGGGATCGGCGGGACTGGGATCTGCGGGTCTCGGTGGCTCGGGGGAGGGTCTCAGCGGACGGCCGGTGGGGTTGGCCGGGGCGCGTCGGGTGGCTACCCTGTGCTGAACCCGCAGGCGCAAGCGGCACGCAAACGCAGCGATCGCCCTGACCGGGCTACCATGACCCTCGACCCGGCCGCCGCAGGACTCGTCCTCGGCGGCCTTGCAACACCTTTCGCCCAGATCCACCCAGAGCAGCAGTACTGAAGGACAACCATGACAGCCAGCCCCCGTCGCCTCGTGATCGTCGAGTCGCCCAAGAAGGTGGAGAGCATCAAGAGCTACCTCGGCGACGGTTACGTGGTGGACTCCTCGGTGGGCCATGTCCGGGACCTGCCCACCGGATCGGCCGAGGTGCCGGCCAAGTTCAAGGGTGAGAAGTGGGCCCGCACCGGCATCAACGTCGACAACGACTTCGAGCCGCTCTACGTGGTGCAGTCGGAAAAGAAGTCGGTGATCAAGAAGCTCAAGGACGAGTTGAAGCAGGCCGACGAGCTCTACCTGGCCACCGACGGTGACCGCGAGGGCGAGGCGATCGCCTGGCATCTGCTGCAGGAGCTGAAGCCCAAGGTTCCGGTGAAGCGGATGGTCTTCAACGAGATCACCAAGAACGCCATCACTGCGGCGCTGGAGAACACCCGGGACCTGGACCTTGACCTGGTGGACGCCCAGGAGGCCCGTCGGATCCTGGACCGGCTGTACGGCTACGAGGTCAGCCCCGTGCTGTGGAAGAAGGTGATGCCCCGGCTGTCGGCCGGCCGGGTGCAGTCCGTCGCCACCCGGCTGGTGGTGGACCGGGAACGGGAGCGGATGGCCTTCCGCACCGCCTCCTACTGGGATCTGGAGGCCATCCTCGATGCCGGTCAGGAGGCCTCGCCGCGCAACTTCCCGGCGCGGCTGACCACGCTGGACGGGGCCCGGGTGGCCACCGGCCGGGACTTCGACGCCACGGGCACCCTGACCAGCAAGAACACCGTCGCGCTGGACGAGACGGCGGCCAAGGCCCTGGCCACCGCGCTGGAGCAGGCCCAGTTCCGGGTGGCGTCGGTGGAGAGCCGGCCCTACACCCGCAAGCCCTATGCCCCCTTCCGCACCACGACCATGCAGCAGGAAGCCGGCCGCAAGCTGGGGATGAGCGCCCAGACCGCGATGAGCGTGGCGCAGAAGCTGTACGAGGGTGGCTTCATCACCTACATGCGTACCGACTCGGTGCAGCTGTCCAGTCAGGCCATCAGCGCCGCCCGCGCCCAGGCCGAGCAGCTGTTCGGCAAGCAGTACGTGCCGGACAAGCCGCGCCACTACAGCTCCAAGGTGAAGAACGCGCAGGAGGCGCACGAGGCCATCCGCCCCGCCGGTGAGACCTTCCGCACCCCCGCCCAGACGGGGCTGCGCGGTGAGCAGTTCCGGCTCTACGAGCTGATCTGGATGCGCACCATCGCCTCGCAGATGAAGGACGCCGAGGGCCAGTCGATGACGGTCAAGATCGACGCCCTGCCGGGCTCCCCGGTGGCGATCAGCGGCGGCACCAGTGGCCTGGATTCGGTCGCCAAGGCCGGTTTCGTGGCCAGCGGCCGCACCATCACCTTCCACGGCTTCCTGAAGGCCTATGTCGAGGGCAATGACGACGAGGAGCAGAAAACCGACGACGAGCAGGCCAAGCTGCCCAAGCTCGTCGAGAAGCAGGCGTTGGAGGCGGCCACGCTGAATGCCGCCGGGCACGCCACCAAGCCCCCGGCCCGCTACACCGAGCCGACGCTGGTGGCCAAGCTGGAGGAGCTGGAGATTGGCCGGCCCTCCACCTACGCGTCGATCATCCGCACCATCACCGCGCGCGACTATGTGTACAAGAAGGGTTCCGCGCTGGTGCCCACCTGGCTGGCCTTCGCGGTCACCCGGTTGCTGGAGGAGCACTTCCCCAAGCTGGTGGACTACTCCTTCACCGCCGCCATGGAGGGTGAGCTGGACGAGGTGGCCAAGGGCAACCTGAAGCGGCTGCACGTGCTGAACCAGTTCTACTTCGGCGACGCCGGTGGCCGGGCCGAGGTCACCTCCGAGCTGGCCCCCGACGGCCGGGAGGGCCTGTACCAGCTGGTGAACAACCTGGGCGACATCGACGCCCGCGGGCTGTCCACCTTCCCCATCGGGGATCTGGACGACGGGATCAATGTCCGGGTGGGGCGCTACGGCACCTATGTGGAGGATGAGGAGGGGCGTCGGGCCAATGTGGCCGACGACCTGCCGCCCGACGAGCTGACCGTCGAGCTGGCCAAGGAGCTGCTGAGCAAGCCGATGGGCGAGGAGCGGGAGCTGGGGCTGGACCCCGAGACGCACACCATGATCGTGGCAAAGAACGGCCGCTTCGGGCCCTATGTCACCGAGGTGCTGGGCGATGACGTGCCCAAGACCGGCAAGAATGCCGTCAAGCCGCGCACCGGCAGCCTGTTCAAGTCCATGAGTGTCGAGGACGTCACCCTGGAGCAGGCGCTGAAGCTGATGAGCCTGCCACGGGTGGTGGGCGCCGACGCGGAGGGCGTCGAGATCACCGCGCAGAACGGGCGCTACGGGCCGTACCTGAAGAAGGGCACGGATTCCCGCAGCCTGACCAGCGAGGAGCAGATCTTCGACATCACCCTGGAGGAGGCGCTGGAGATCTACTCCCAGCCCAAGCAGCGCGGCCGGGCCGCCGCCAAGCCCCCACTGAAGGAGCTGGGGGAGGACCCGGAGAGCGGCAAGCCGGTGGTGGTCAAGGACGGGCGTTTCGGGCCCTATGTCACCGACGGCGAGTACAACGCCACCCTGCGTCGGGATGATTCGGTGGAGGAGATCACCCTGGAGCGCGCCGCGGAGCTGCTGGCCGAGAAGCGCGCCAAGGGCCCCGCCAAGAAGACCACCCGGAAGAAGACGGCGGCCAAGAAGACCACGGCGAAGAAGACCACGGCGAAGAAGACCACCGCCGCCAAGAAGACGACGGCCGCCAAGACCACCACGGCCAAGAAGACCGTCGCCAAGAAGACGACGGCCAAGAAGGCGGCCGCCCCGGCCGAGTAGTCGGGGCTGGGGCCCTTCGACAAGCTCGGGGACCGTGGTCCGGTCCCGCCCGCCAGCCGTATCCACGACGGCCGAGTCCGTGTGCCGGACGCAACCACGGTGGCCGAGCCTGTCGACGCCCCCGGAGCGGGAACTCGGCACGGTGACCGAGCCTTTCAAGGCCTTCCACCCGGGGCCCCGTGCGCTGCCCGCCCGCACCGGCCAGCCACTAGGGTGGGAACACGCCCGATCACCCCAAGGGAGCAGCAGCCATGGCCAAGAAGCAGCGCAGCCTGCGGTTCGAGATGCCCTTCGCCATGAGCGACCCGATCCTGGTGCATGCGGAGCTGGGGATCTGCCACGCCACGCATCGCCAGAAGCGTTCCTTCACCGTCGACACCACCCTGCTGGACACCCCGGACCACCGGCTGCTGCGGGCCGGGATCGTGCTGGCGCACCGGGTGACCGGCGGGCTGGGCGAGTGGTACCTGGACGCCCCCGGCTGGGGCCCGTGGCTGCCCGTGGACCGGCACGAACCGTTGGGCGCCGCCGGTGACCTGCCGGAGGAGTTCGCCAGCCTGGTCCGCCCCTTCCGACGCAGCGCCGCGCTCGGCCCGGTTGCCGCGGTGACCAATGAGCGCAATGAGTGGCTGTTGGTGGACGACGACGGACAGACCCTGGCCAAGCTGCGCGACGAGCAGATCACCATTCGTCGCGGCGGACTGACCACCGCGCGGCACCGCGAGCTGACCTTCGAGCCGCAGGAGGCCATGACGCGGGAGCAGCGCCGCTTCGTGCTGGAGTCCGTGCTGGCCATCGGCGGCACCCAGGTGGATCGCTTCCCGACGCTGGTGGAGCGCATCGGCGCCCCGGCCACCGGGTTGACCGACTTCCGCGGGCCCTTCGAGCGGGACGACGACGCCACCCTGGAGGGCTTTGTCAGCTGGCTGTTCGCCCGTCGGCTCGACGCGGTGATGCGCGCCGACCTGACCCTGCGCAGCGGGCAGAGCACCGACATGGACCTGCTGCGTTCTGAGCTGGCCGAGCTGCGCAGCGAGGTACGCAGTCTGGCCTTTGCGCTGGAGCCGTCCTGGCGCTCCGTGGTCGAGCAGGAACTGGATCTAGTGCTGCAGGAGCTGGCCTCACGCACCATCCACCAGCTGGGCGACGAGTATTTCGACGTGCTGGATTCGCTGGTGCTGGGGGTGCGGGCCCCCAAGCTGGGCGACCTGTCCCAGCAGCAGGCCCTGGCGGTGCTGATGCAGCAGGTGGTGGCCAGCGCCACCATTCTGTTCGACCGGGCACGTTCCCTCACGTTGGCCTCGCCGGACCACCGCTGGGCCGCGACGCTGGCGTCGGCGCAGCAGATGACCGCCCTGGCGCACACCAACCAACTGCTCTTCGGCAAGAAGGCGCGCAAGATGGAGCAGGCGCTGGACGAGGTGATCGACCGGCTGCAGCTGGCGCAGATGCCCCCCAGCGTCGCCGAACCGTCGATTGACCTTGACTGGGACGTGGTGACCGCCTTCCAGGAGGGGAGGCGGTTCGAGCGTCGACGCCAGGAGTGCGCGGCTGCCCGTCGGGTCTTCATCGACGAGTGGCCGGACCTGGAGCAGCGGATGCGCAGGCTGAGGAAGAAGGGGAAGCTGACGTGACCGGCCTGTTCGTCGTCTTCGAGGGTGGTGATTCGGCCGGCAAGTCCACCCAGGTCCGCCAGCTGGCGTCGTGGCTGAAGCAGCAGCGGACGCCGCACCTGGTCACGCACGAGCCGGGCGATTCCTGGCTGGGGGCCCAGATCCGACGGCTGGTGCTCAGCCCCGACTCCGGCGACATCACCGCCCGCGCGGAATGCCTGCTCTACATCGCTGACAAGGCGCAACACGTGGTGGAGGTGGTGCAACCGGCGCTGGACCGGGGCGAGGTGGTGGTCTGTGACCGCTACGTGGACTCCACCATTGCCTATCAGGCGGCGGGCCGTTCCCTGCCGCCGGATGATGTGGAGACCATCGCCCGGTGGGCCACCCAAAGCCTGCGGCCGGACCTGACGGTGCTGCTGGACGTGGATCCCTCCCAGGCGGTCAACCGGATTGCGGACAAGGACCGGATCGAGAGTGCGGGCGAGGACTTCCACCGACGGGTGCGCCAGGGCTTCCTCCGGTTAGCCGAGCGTGACCCGGAGCACTATCTGGTGCTGCCCGCCCGGGACTCGGTGGATTCCATTGCCCGACGGGTGCGCCAGCGCGTCACCGAACTGCTGACCGCGACGCCTGCCCCAACCCCGGTGGCCGAGGCCAACTCGTCCATGGTGGCCGAGCCCGTCGAGGTCGCGGAGTTGGGGGTTGTGGCCAACTCGTCCATGGCCGAGCCCGTCGAGGTCGCGGAGTTGGGGGTTGTGGCCAACTCGTCCATGGCCGAGCCGGTCGAGGCCGCGGAGTCGGGGGTTGTGGCCAACTCGTCCATGGTGGCCGAGCCCGTCGAGGCCGCGGAGCTTGGGGTTGAGGTCAACTCGACCCCGGTGGCCGAGCCTGTCGAGGCCCCATCCGATGCCACGCCGGCCACCCCCACCATCCCCACCCCGGGGGAGCTGGCTCGAAAACTGTCAGACCCCTCTGGCACGGTGGAGTCGTGACCCCAGCACAGCAAGCCAGCGCCCCGCCCGACCTGTGGTCGGAGCTGGTGGGCCAGGCCAAGGCCGTCGCGGTGCTCAAGCGTGCCGTGGCCGGTGACGCGCATGCCATGACCCACGCCTGGCTGGTGACCGGCCCTCCAGGCTCCGGCCGGTCCAATGCCGCGCGCGCCTTCGCGGCCGCGCTGCAGTGCCCCCGGGGCGGCTGCGGGCAGTGCAATGAGTGCCGCACCAGCCTGTCTGGGGCTCATCCGGACGTCACCCTGGTGCGCACGGAGAAGCTGAGCATCGGCGTCGACGAGGTGCGCGAACTGGTCCGTCGGGCCGCGATGAGCCCCACCATGGGGCGGCACCAGGTGATCGTCGTGGAGGACGCGGACCGGGTGACCGACCGCGGCGGCGACGCCCTGCTGAAGGCTATCGAGGAGCCGGCCCCCAAGACGGTCTGGATCCTGTGCGCGCCCACCGCCGATGACGTGGTGGTCACCATCCGCTCCCGGTGCCGCAAGCTGGCGCTGTCCACCCCCAGCGACGCCGCGGTGGCGGAGCTGTTGCAGTGGCGCGACGGGGTGGATCCGGCCCTGGCCGCGCACGCTGCTCGCGCGGCGCAGGGGCACATCGGACGGGCCCGGGCGCTGGCCCGCAATGAGGAGGCGCGCAACCGGCGGCACGAGGTGCTGCTGATCCCGGGCCGGCTGACCAGCACCGGTGCCTGCCTGACCGCCGCGGACAATCTGGTGAAGGCCGCCGCGGAGGAGGCCACGAAGGCCACCGCCGAGACCGACGCCAAGGAGCGGGCCGAGCTGGAGGAAGCCCTGGGCTTCGGCACCAAGGGGGCCCGACCACGCAATGCCAATGCCGCCCTGAAGGAGCTGGAGGAGCAGCAGAAGGCCCGGGCCAAGCGGATCCAGCGCGACGCCCTGGACCGGGTGCTGACCGAGCTGACCACCTTCTACCGCGACGTCCTGGCGCTGCAGACCCGGGCCATCCAGCCGCCGAGTTCCGCCCAGGAATTGCATCCGGGTGTCCCGGCCGACGGCGGTGCCCATCTGATCAATGGCCAGCTGCGGCCGCAGCTGGAGCGGGCCGCCCGCGGCTCCACCCCGGAGCGCACCCTGCGGCACATCGACGCGATCATCGCCTGCCGGGAGGCCTTGGAGACCAATGTGGCGCCCCTGTTGGCCATGGAGGCGCTGCTGCTCAACCTGGCCGAGAACGGCTGACCCACCCGGCCACCGCTCCCGTCGACCACCCCGCGCTGTGCGCCACGGGCTGAACCATTCGACGCGTGTCCGGCCCGCGGGAGGCGTCCGGGAATGCCACCATGGAAAGGTCTTCCGGCGCCCCGACGCGCTTCCCCAAACGAAGGGCACTCCCGTGACCAGCAACAGCTTCGACAACCGCCCCACCGGTGGCTCCACCGAGGCCACCCAGATCCTGAACGAGGACGAGCTGCGCGCCCACCAGCGTGCCGAGCGTGACCGGGCGCTTGGCCGGGTGCGCGTCGACGACGGACCGGATCCGGTGCGGCCCGAGGTCCCCAAGCCCACCACCCACAAGTTCCTGCCCTCCCTGGGCCTCTTCCTGCTGCGGCTGGTGACGGGCGGGATCATGGGCATCCACGGCTACCAGAAGCTCAGCGACATCTCCCAGACGCAGGCCTTCGTGCAGAGTCTGGGCCTGCCCAGCCCGCAGTACCTGGCGTGGGGGATGGGCATCGCCGAGGTGCTGGCCGGTGTCGCGCTGGTCTTCGGCCTGCTGACCCGCGTGGCCGGGCTGGGCGTGGCCGCCATCACCATCGGCGCCCTGGCGCTGGTGCAGTGGAAGTCCGGCAACCCCTTCGAGGCCGGCAAGGCGGGCTTCACCGGTGAGCTGGAGCTGCTGCTGGCCGCGGTCGGCATCCTGTTCTTCTGCGTCGGGGCCGGCCGGTGGGCCATCGACGGCCAGATCAGCGCCAATCGGCGTCGCAACAAGATGAAGGTCTGATCCTCTACGCGACAAGAGGGCCCCGCACCGCTCAGGTGCGAGGCCCTCTTGTTCTCTCGGGGCATTGGACGACGCGACGGTGTCGGGGTGGCATGCAGCAGGGCCTCGGCCCCGCGGCCGAGCGTGTCCAGACGTCCCGATCGGCAGACTCCGGCCGGGTCCGGGGATGGGGTGTCTGAGCCCTTCCACAGCAAGTGCGGCAGGTCAGTTGTCCAAGCCCCTCTTTGGGCACTTGGACAAGTGACCTGCCGCATATGTTGTGTTGGCCCGCTGGCTCCCCTGGCCTGGCGCGGGCCGGTGGGCCATCGACGGCCAGATCAGCGCCAATCGGCGTCGCAACACGATGAAGGTCTGATGCCCGCCGCTGAGAACAGATGCAGAACGGGGGGTCGACGCAACTATTGCGTCGACCCCCCCGTTCTGCATCTGTTCTCAGTGGGGTGCGGGCCGCGGGTCAGAAGACCGGCTTGCCGCCGGTCACGCCCAGCACGGTGCCGGAGACATAGCTGGCCTCGTCGCTGGCCAGGAAGACGTAGGCCGCGGCCACCTCGACGGGATGCCCGGCGCGGCCCAGTGGCGTGTCGGAGCCGAAACCGCCCACCTTGGCCATGGACATGGTCGACGGGATGAGCGGGGTCCAGATCGGGCCCGGGGCCACCGCATTCACCCGGATCCCCTTCGGGCCCAGCTGGCTGGCCAGGTTCACCGCCATGTTGGTCAGCGCGGCCTTGGAGGCGGCATAGTCCAGCAACGGCTCGGAGGGGGAGTAGGCCTGCACGGAGGTCGTCAGGATCACCGAATCACCCTCGGACAGGTGCGGCTCGGCCGCCTTGACCAGCCAGAAGGGGCTGAAGACATTCGTCTCGAAGGTGCGCTCCACCTGGCCGTCCGGGAATTCGGCGAGCTCGGGGTGGGTCATCTGGTAGGCCGCATTGGCCACCAGCACGTCGATCCCGCCCATCTTCTCCACGGCGCGCGCCACCACCCGCTGGTTTGCCTTGGCCGTGCGCAGGTTGGCCTTCACCACGTGGCAGGTCCCGCCCAGTTCCTTGATGGAGCGCTTGGTGGCCTTCGCGTCTTCGGCCTCCTCGGGCAGCGCGACGATCATCACCTCGGCGCCCTCCTGGGCGAAGATGGTGGCCACCGCCCGGCCGATCCCGGAATCGCCGCCGGTGACCAAGGCCCGCTTGCCCGCCAGCCGGCCGCGGGCAGTCCAGGACTTCTCGCCGTGGTCCGGCCGCGGGGTGAGGGCGTCGGTGCTGCCCGGCCACTCCTGGGCCTGACTGGGGATCCGGTTCAGCTTGGCGCGGCTGCTGCGGGTTGGTGCCGCCGCGGTGGGACGCTGCGTCGTGCTCTTCTTGCTCTTGGAAGTGCTCATTGTCGATTCTCAGCAAAGACCCGCCGACGGCGCCACACCCGCAAGGCGGTGATCCGCCGCCAAGCTGTTCGCCCTGCGCCGAAAGCGCGCCCAAACCCCGCCACCGTCTCGCGCCCGCACCCTGCGGGGCCAGCCCGGAACCCTCCCCGCCAAAAGTGGCAGGATTTCGAGATTTTGCACGTGCCAATCGATTTCTGTGTCCGGATTCCTGCCACTTTTGGCGACGGTCACTTGTCCAAGAAACTCCGCGGCCGGCCTGGCAGCCCATCCCCGAGGTTGAACTGTTCACCGGTTGGTCATGCGCTGCCCGGGCGGGCGTCATGTTCACCCCTTTCGATGGCCTGCAGGCCCCCCACGCAAGAGGAGTTCACCGTGCTCGGTTCGCCTGACAACGGAGTGCCCGTTCTCAAGACCGACGACGCCCGGCGTCGTCGGCTGATCATGCCGCTGTTCATTGCCGCACTGGCCGCCCTGTTGGTGCTGGGCCTGGTGTGGAACCGCGGGCAGGACTCGCAGATCCGTGGCGCCGGCTCCACCCTGGCCGCCCCGCTGATCGACCGCTCGGCCATCACCTACCGCAATGCTTTCTCCGCGGACAACCCGGAACGCCCGGACCAGACCGGGGGTGACTGGGTGATGGACGGCAGCGGCTTCAGCTATGAGCCGGTCGGCTCGCTGGGCGGGATCATGCGCTTGGACGACCCGGAGGTGGACTTCGCCGTCAGCGACTACCCGCTGACCCTGGACACCATCGACAGCAAGAAGCTGGGCCAGTTCCCCATTGCCGCCGGCTCCATCGCGCTGGTGCATGACCTGGACCTGGGCGGCAAGCCGCTGAAGCTCGACGCACAGATCGTCGCCAACATCTACCTGGGCAAGATCACCAGCTGGAATGACAAGCAGCTTGCCGCGCTGAACCCGGGCGTCACCCTGCCCAACCTGCCGATCACCCCGGTACACCGCTCCGACGGCTCCGGCTCCACCGAGGGCCTGACCAAGTGGCTGACCCGGGAGGTCCCGGCGTGGAAGGACGGCCCCGGCTCCGGTGCGCAGATCACCTGGCCCGAGGGCGTCGGCAAGGCCGAGGAGCGCTCTGGTGGCGTGATCGGTCTGGTCAAGCAGACTAAGGGTGCGCTGACCTATGCGGAACCCGGCCAGGCCAAGTCCGCCGGTTTGCAGGTGGCGCAGGTCAGGAATGGCGCCGACGAGTTCATCGCCCCGGATGCCGCCGGGATGGCCGCCGCGCTGAAGGGCACCGACTGGGCGTCGACCGACCACTTCACCAAGCTGGCCGCCAAGCCCGACGCCAAGGGTGCCTATCCGCTGACCGTGCCCATCTACGTCGCGCTGAAGCGTGAGCCGCAGCAGAAGACCGACGGCAAGCGCAGCCTGGCCTACCTGATGTACGTGATCAACAAGTTCGACTCCTCTGCCAGCAAGCTGGGCTACCTCCCGCTGCCCGCCGAGGGCGCCGCCGAGGTCAGCAAGTACGTCGCCGAGACCTTCCCGCACGCTCCCGCCACCAACTGACACAGCCCCCCCCAGAACCTCTGGTTCCCAACTGCTTAGGACGTATCGCCATGGAAGTGGATCTCTTCAAGGAAATTCTGGTCCCCGTCGTGGGCGGGCTGGGCATCTTCCTGCTCGGCCTGGAATTCATGGACAGCGGCATCCAGGCGCTGTCGGTCAACAAGATGCGGGAGTGGTTGGCCAAGATCGCCGGCACCCCGATCAAGGGCCTGATGGCCGGCACCGTCATCACCGGTGTCATCCAGTCCTCCACCGCCATGACGGTGATGACCGTCGGCCTGGTGAATGCCGGCGTGCTGTCCCTACGCTCCGCGATTAGCGTGATCATGGGCGCCAACATCGGTACCACGCTGGGCAATGGTCTGATCGCGCTACCACTTGGACCGATCGGCTTGTTGTTCAGCGGCATCTTCGCCTGCGTCTACTGCTTCTCCCGCAAGGACAAGACCCGCAACATGGCGCTGGCCGCCATGGGCTTCAGCCTGATCTTCTACGGCCTGAACCTGATGACCGGTGGCCTCAAGCCGCTGCGCAACATGCCCGAGGTGATGGCCGTCCTGCAGAAGCTGGATTCCTCCAACTTCATCGGCGTGGTCTCCTGCGCCCTGATCGCCGCCCTGATCACCGCCATGATCCACTCCTCGTCGGCCACCATCGGCATCGTGATGGGTCTGGGCGCCTCCGGTGTGCTGCCCTGGCAGACCGCCATCGCCTTCGCGATCGGTGCTGATCTGGGCACCACCATCACCTCCTGGATCGCGTCGCTGAACCTGTCCAAGAACGCCAAGCGCACCGCCTACGCCCACATCGTGTTCAACTTCATCGGTGTGATGGTGGTGCTGGCGCTCTTCTTCCCGGCCATCAAGCTGCTGGCCTGGGGGCTGGGGCTGTTCAACATCGACCCGGGCCGGGCCGTGATGGTCGACGGGCAGGAGACCTTCCCGATGGTCCCGGTGGCGGTCGGTCTGTTCTCCATCGTGTTCAACATCTTCAATGTGATGATCATGTTCCCCTTCGTCGGCACCTTCGAGCGGGTGCTCTCCCGCGTGGGTGCGGACCGGGACGACGTCGAGGACTACTCGGTGCCGCGCTTCCTGGACCAGAAGGTCCGCGACGACTACAACAAGGCCGTGCCCGCCGTGCAGTCCGAGATCCAGCGTTCGCTGGTGGCCGGCTCGATCTTCCTGGACATCGCCCGCGGCAAGCCGGATGCCCCCAAGGAGATCGGCGAGCACGCCGAGGCCGCCGACTCGCTCTCCCGGGAGATCCGCGCCTACTCCGCGCACCTCTTCCACGAGGACCTGAACCGGGACCAGATGGACCTGGTGGCCAGCCTGATCGAGGAGGTGGACTTCACCAGCTCCCTGACCGAGCAGCTGCACCAGATTGCCCGACGGGTGAAGCGCGAGGAGTTCAGCCCCGCCAGCCAGGTCTTCCTGGAGGAGGCGCTGGAGCGGCTGGACCGGCGGATGACCGACATCGTCGTGCCCACCGATGGCGAGTCCCGGCTGCCCGCCGGTCACCACAAGGAGCAGAGCATCGACGAGCTGCGCTGGCGAGTGATCGACACCAAGTCCCTGCCCGCCGGGGAGAAGGGTGCGTTGGTGGCGCTGCTCGGCTCGATCGAGCGCTCTGAGGGCCTGATCCAGCGGATCAAGGAGGAGCGCGGTTCGGTTGACCGCGGCATTGCCGAGATGAGGGAACCCACCGCCTGACCCGCAGCGCCGACACCCGGCCCGGTACCCCAGCGGGGGTGCCGGGCCGGGCGCTGTGCAGCAAGGCAGCCACGGTGGCCGAGCTTGTCGAGGCCAGTTTCGCGCCCCTTTTCGGCAAGCCTCTAGTCTTGCCCCATGGCACGTGTGATGGCGGTGACCTTCGAGACCCATGGTCAGCTGCACTACCTGGACCCCGGGGAGCAGCAGTGGCGGGTGGGGGAGAAGGTGCTGTACCCCACCGACCACGGGCCGGAGGTGGCGCAGGTGGTCTGGGCACCTGAGTTCGTGGACAGCCAGAAGCTCGTCGGGCTGCCGATGTGCGCCGGCCGGGCCAGCGACGCGGATCTTCGTCGCGACGAGGAGAACCGCCGACACCGGGCGGAGGCGACGTCCGTCGCCAAGGCGCTGATCGCGCAGCACGGCCTGCCGATGAAGGTGGTGGGAGTGGACTGGATTGATCGCTCCGAGGACTTCGACGTGATGGCCGCCATCTACTTCACCGCGCCCGGCCGGGTGGACTTCCGAGCCCTGATCTCTGACCTGGCGCGCACCATCCACGCCCGGATCGACCTGCGGCAGGTGGCCTCCCGGGATGCCACCCGGATCAGCGGCGGGATCGGCTCCTGCGGCCGTGACCTGTGCTGCTCCACCTTCCTGACCAACTTCGAGCCGGTGGGGCTGCGGCTGGCCAAGGTGCAGGACCTCTCGCCCAATCCGCTGGCCATCCAGGGGCAGTGCGGCAAGTTGATGTGCTGCCTGAAGTACGAGCACCCGCTCTACGCCGACTTCAAGAAGGAGGCCCCGGCGGTGGGGGATCGGGTGGACAGCCCGATCGGCGAGGGTGTCGTGATCGGGCACTCGGTGCCCACCCAGAGCGTCACGGTCCGCAACCGACAGGGCGAGGTGACCCGTTGCCCGTTGGTGGAGGTGTGCCCCACATCCCAACGTCGACGGCAACGCGACGAGGAGTTGGCCGCCACGCCGGGAGAACTCTCGGTCCCTGAGCCGGTCGAAGGGGCACGTCACACGGGCCCGACGCCCGCCCCGTTCGCTGGGCCCATCGCAGGGGCAACCGACGCACCGAATTCCGACGATCCCGGTTCTGGCAAGCCCCGGGACAAACGCAAACCGCGACACAAGAAGCGCGCCGGATTCGCCGGCCGCAAGCCACCCACCGGACAGGAGCCAGCATGAGTACCCGACGTCTTCCCCATCGGCTGGCGGCGCTGGCCACCGCGGCGCTGCTGGTGGCCTGCACCCCCAACGGCCCGGCAGCCAGTCCGTCGGCGGAGACCTCCGCATCGGACAGCCCCGCGGCCGGTGCCTCGGCCGGCCCGTCCGCGCAGCAGGGCCCGGTGGACCAGGGGCCCGAGGTCAAGACCACGTCGCAGGATGTGGCCGGTTTCGACGCGTCGGCACACCAGAAGCAGTCCAAATACACCTCGCCGGACCGCACCACCGTCGTCTCCGACGCGACGCCGGAAGGCTTTGCCCAAGCCCCAGCGGGGCAGGGCCGGCAGCGCTACCTTGACCAGAAGCTCACCTGGAAGGGTTGCGGCGTCTTCGAGTGCGCCACCGTGCTGGTGCCCCTGGACTGGGACCGTCCCGACGGCCAGGCCATCACGCTGGCGATGAAGCGCCGCCCGGCGCAGGGCCAGAAGAAGGGGACGCTGTTCATCAATCCGGGCGGTCCGGGTGGGTCTGGGCAGGAGATGGTGGACGGCTTCGAGGGCGAGGCCTTCCCCGGCTATGACATCGTCGGCTGGGATCCCCGGGGCAGCGGGGAGTCGACGCCGGTGGTCTGCGGCAGCAACCAGCAGACCGACGCCTACCTGGCCAGCGACCCGTCGCCCGATGACGAGGCCGAATGGGCCCAGGCGGAGGCCATGGGCAAGGACTTCGCCAAGCAGTGCCGGGAGCGTTCCGGGGCGCTGCTGGACCACGTCTCCACCATCGACAATGTGCGGGACCTGGACTACCTGCGTTCCCTGACCGGTGACGAGAAGCTGACCTATCTGGGGGTGAGCTACGGCACCTACATCGGGTCGATGTACGCGGAGCTGTATCCGCAGCGGGTGGGGCGGATGGTGCTGGACAGCGCGGTGAACATCACCACCGACGAGTCGGTGACCCAGACGATGGGTTTCGAGAAGGCGTTGAAGGCTTACGCCGACTGGTGCGTCACGTCGAAGTGTGGCCTGGGCACCAGCCAGCAGCAGGTGGTGGACGCGGTCACCGGGCTCTTCACCACACTGGACGCCCAGCCGCTCACCGTCGCGGGCCGCAAGCTGACCCAGTCGCTGGGGGTGACCGGCGCCATCACCTACCTGTACTCCGGGAGCCTTGCCTACCCCTCCCTGACCGAGGCGTTGCAGGCTGCGCGCAAGGGCGACGGATCCAAGTTGCTGGAGACCGCCGACCTTATGAATGGCCGGTCCGCCGACGGTTCCTATGGCTCCATGACCTACTCCTTCCCCGCGATTGCCTGCAAGGACAGCGAGGATCCCGGCGCCAAGGGGGCCCGGGCGGAATGGCCCGAGGAGAACAAGAAGACCCCGATCCTGGGGCCCATCTTCGGCCCCAACATGCAGTGCGTCTACTGGAGCGCCAAGCCATCGGAGCAGTTGAAGCTGGTGGGCAAGGGGGCCGCGCCGATTTTGGTGCTGGGGGCGACGGGTGACCCCGCAACCCCGTACCAGCAGGCGGTCTGGATGGCCGACCAACTGGAGTCCGGCGTGCTGCTCACCTGGAAGGGCGCCGGGCATTCGGCCTTCCAGCTGGGCAACCAGTGCGTCAAGGATGCGGTCAAGGGCTATGTGAACGACGGCAAGGTTCCGGCCGACCAGACCACCTGCTGAGTCACCACCTGCTGAGTCGGGATCGCCGAGCGTGGGTAGGGGCGTGGCCATGGTGGCCGAGCCTGTCGAGGCCCCTCCACCCCGGGGATCAGTGTTTGGCTTCCCAGTCGGCCAGGAAGGCGTCCACCTCGGCGCGGGTCGGGGCGGTGGCCGGGCCCCGTCGGGTCACCTTGAGCGCGGCGGCGGCATTGGCGCGTCGGGCCGACTCCACCCAGTCACCGCTGAGCAGGTATTCGGCGGACAGCACACCGGTGTGGCAGTCCCCGGCGCCGTTGGTGTCGACGGGCTTTTGCGGGTAGCCGGGCACCAGGTGGGTCTGGCCGTCGACGTGCACGGCGCAACCGTCGCGCCCGTCGCGGATGATGGCGATCGCGCCCTCGGGCAGCACCTCGGCGGCTTCCTTGGCGGCCAGCTGCATGTCGCGCTCCATGGTGAGCTGGTAGGCCTCGTCGCCATTGGAGGTCCACACCGTGGTGAGCGCCAGCATGCGCTGCCGGATGGGGGCGGGGAGGGTGGTGAAGGCGGCGCCCGGGTCCAGGAGGACGATCACCCCGTGTGGCAGGGATTCCAGCCATTCCAGCAGGGGGCGACGGGTGCTGCGCACCGCCAGCGAGTAGCCGGTGACGTGCACCAGGTCCCCGGGCTGTGGGCTGCAGGTGTTCAGGGATTCGACGCTGATCAGGCGCTCGGCACCCATCGTCGTGACGAAGGTGCGTTCCGCGGAAGGCTCGATCATCACGAAGCAGATGCCGGTGTCGATCTCGTCGACGATGGGGGAGCTGACCTGGATCCCTTCGGCGGCCATGGCCTGGCGGATCAGGTCACCATTGGGGCCCTTGCCGTGGGCGCCGGCGTGCACGCTCGTCGCGCCGGTGCGGGCGCTCGCGACCAGGATGTTGGTGGCGCCGCCGGCATAGCGGGCATAGCTGGTGGCCATGGAGTTGTCGCCGCGCCGGGGCAGGGCGGGGATCTCCACCACCACGTCCACCAGCGCCTGACCGGTGTGGATCACGCGTGCCATGGTTCTCCTCTCGAACGGTGGGTGAGCTCGTCGGAGCCACCCGCAGGACTCACGGTAACGTGCCTGCATGGCAACCTTCGAGGACCTTGAGTTCTACCCCGGCGACCCGATCTTTGGCCTGAATGACCTCTTCCGTGCCGACCCTCGGCCGCAGAAGGTGAACCTGGGCGTGGGAATCTACCTCGACGAGCTGGGGCGGCTTCCCCTGCCCGAGGCGGTTGGCGAGGCGGAGGTGCGGTTGGCCCAGCAACAGGCGCCGCACGGCTACCTCCCGATGGGCGGCAGCCCGGAGCTGGTTCCGCTGATCCAGGAGCTCGTCTTCGGAAACCCAGTCACGGTCCCCGAGCCTGTCGAGGGCCTACTGGAGCGGATCGCCACCGTCCAGACCCTGGGTGGTTCCGGCGCCCTGAAGGAGGGCGCAGACTTCCTGCATCAGCTGCTCGGCGCCAACCGCGTCGTGCTGAGCGACCCGTCGTGGGCCAACCATGCCGCCATCTTCGGCGGAGCGGGCTACCAGATTGGCAGGTACCGCTACTACCACGCCGTCAACCATCGGGTGGACATCGACGGGATGCTGCAGGACCTGGCGGGGCTGGAGCCGGGGACCGTGGTGGTGCTGCACGCCTGCTGCCACAACCCGACGGGCTATGACCTGGACCCCGAGCAGTGGCGACGGGTGGCCGAGGCAATCCAGCAGGTGGGCGCAGTCGCCTTCCTGGACATGGCCTACCAGGGTTTCTGGCAGGGGCTGGAGCAGGATCGAGTGGCGGTGGACACCTTCGTCGCCACCGGGCAGCGCTTCTTCGTCGGGAACTCGTTCAGCAAGAACTTCGGGCTGTATGGGGAGCGGGTTGGTGGGCTCTCGGTGGTGTGCCGCGACGCCGACGAGGCCAAGCGGGTGCATTCCCAGCTGTGCAAGGTGATCCGCACCAACTACTCCTGCCCGCCGACGCACGGCGCGGCCGTGGTGACCACCGTGCTGGGTGATCCGGAGCTGCGCGCCAGCTGGGAGGCGGAGCTGGCGGGGATGCGCTCCCGGATCCGCACCATGCGCGAGGAACTGGTCGACGGGCTCCGGGCGGCCGGCGTCGACAGCATGGACTTTGTGCTGCACCAGAACGGCATGTTCAGCTACTCCGGCTTGAACGTGGAGCAGATGGTGCGCCTGCGTGAGGATCACGGCGTCTACGGTACCGACGACGGCCGGATCTGCGTCGCCGGGCTCAACGAGGAGAACGTGGAGTACGTCGCCCGGGCGATCGCCGCCGTGGTCAAGGGCTGAACCGGACCCCGATCCCCGAGCCTGTCGAGGGGTCAGGGCGAGCGCTCCCAAGACACCTCTCAAATCCGGTGTGTATGGGGGTGTGTATACACACCATCCCGGCTACCTTGCACCCCGGAGCTGCACTGGGCACCCGCTCCAGCGGCCGCCCAGTGATCCTCCAGGGTGCAAGGTGCACGCTCGATACTGCCCGGAGGTCTCCCGGCTAGGCGCCCCGTGCACCGCCGGTCGTCAGGGTAAAGGAGCCTCAGCGTCCGAGCTTGCGCAAGCCGTTCAGGTAGCCCAGCAGGGGCACTGCCGTGTACACGACGGGGATGATCGCGACCGTGATCAAGGGTGCCTTGACCCCGACGTTCCACGACGAGTTCCGCACCACCAGGCCGACAAGGAGCAGGACTGCCAGGGCAATGGCGGTGTAGAGCGCGTACCGGTTTCGGTTGCGGATCAGTTCGTCGCGCTTGGAGTCCGTGCCCAGGTGCAGCGGAGGGGTCCCGGGGGCCGCTTTGAAGATGTGGGCATTGCCCACGGACAGCACGTGGCTCCACCCGGCCGCGCTGAAGATGTCGAAGTAGTCCGGCGTCGGATCCTTCTCATAGGCCAGGTCAAAGACGAGCTCCTCGGCGGGGCCGTCGGTGAAGGTGAACCCATGGGCTAGCGGGCTCACACCACTGAGGTGCTTGCCCCGTCGGGCCATGGTGGCGAACATCGCCATGTCCTTCTCCGGGCTCACCGCCAGTCCGTGGCCGGTGCGGGTGGTGGTCATGCTTCCTCCAAGATGCGGTCGGCCATCGCGAGAAGTTGTCGACGGCGGGCGATGTTGCGGGCCAGGACCTCCCGGCCGATGTCGTTGAGCTGGTAGACGCGACGGGAGTCATCGCCGTCGAGTTCGTCGATCAGCCCGGCTGCGACGAGCTTCTTGAGCGTGGTGTAGAGCGAGGCTGGGCCGATGGTGAGGCTGCCGTCACTCTGCTCGGCCAGGTACTGCATGACGGCATAGCCGTGGCGGGGCCGGGTGAGGGCCAGCGCGATGTGCAGCGCCGAGTCAGGCAGCTCCCCACTCTCGAAGCCGGAGCTACGAGCCATCACACACCTCCTTGAATATCACTGAACGACATATCATTTAGTGATATTCAAGCATGGGTGGGGGCGCTCCGCAAGGCCCTGCATGAGGTCTTGACCCTGACGTCGCAGCCAAGCCGTTGGTGCCCGGGCAGTGCCGAGGCGGAAGGCCTTGCCCAGGTGGGAATCGTCACGCCCCGGTGAGTGACAATGGGTTCATGGCTCAAGGGGGCATCACCGTCGGCGTGGTCGCGGCGCGCGTGGGCGTCACGGTCAGGACCCTGCACCACTGGGACCGGATCGGTCTGGCTAGCCCCTCGGGGAGTTCGCCGGCCGGCTACCGGTTGTACGAGATGGCTGACGTGGATCGGTTGCGACGTGTGGCGACCTATCGGGCGGCCGGTCTGTCGCTGGAGGAGATCGGCGAGAGGCAGTGTGGGAGAACGAGCCTGTGCAAGCATCCGACGATGATGCAGACTTGATGGAGGTCACCAGGGAGGTGACCGATGGCGACGAACAGGACGGTGCGTAGCACCACCACGGGGCGCTACACCGAGAGCGAGCAGCGGAAGGCAGCGGCCATTCTGGCCACGTTGCCCGGTGCCGACAAGGAACTGTGGACCAAGCGCTCAACCGGAACCGGACGTTTCGTGACCAAGTCGGGTTCGACGGATGAAAGGGTCCCCAAGAAGGTTGGCTGACCTGCCGTCGTACGTGGGTTGCTACTGCGCGATCGTCGTCGCGGCAAACAGGTCGGCCGGCATCGGCACCCGCAGCTTCCAGGTGATCGCGATCGGCCGGTCCCCGGTGTGGGAGACGTAGCGCGCGTCGCCCAGGAAGACATAGGGCGCCGTGCCGAACTCAGCGTCGCGCTGTTGACGCATGAACAGCAGCGGGGTGCTGCCGCCGGTGAGGTAGCGCTGGCCGGTCTTGGAAGCAACCGAGGTGGTCGACTGGGATTCCCAGTGGAACAGGCTGCGGCTGATCGGGTAGTCGCGGTAGAGGGTGCTGGGGGAGTAGTCCGCCTCTGACTTCTTGAGGGTGATGAAGAAGGCATCGATGGGTTGCCCGTCCACCTCGGTGAACAGCACACCCTCGCGGAATTGCGACGGTGGCCGCCCGATCCGCGCATGGCCCAGCCCGGCCAGGACCTCCTCGCGGGTGTAGCTGGCGTGTGGACGCAGCGGCAGACCGGCCAAGGGTCCGGCCAACTCCACGGTCATCCGCGACGTGGAGTCGAAGGCCAGGTCCACCACTTGCCGGAACTCGTCGGCGGCCAGCGGGTGGGAAGCCAGGCTGGCCAGCCCCTCCTCCGGCGAACGGAAACCACCACCGTCGGGCCACAGGGTCCAGAACAGCATCCGCGCCAGCCGCTCGTCGCTCATGGGCTCTCCGGCCAAGAGCCGCTGGTAGGCGTTGGCGCGTACGGGATCATCCACATGCGTGACCGCCCGAACGCGTCGCAACAGCTTGGACTCCAGCGGGCTGAGGGCGGGCACCAGTCCGGCCAGCGCCCGGAGATGCGTCCAACTGCGATCGGCACTGGGCCGGATCACCTGGGACAGTTCCAGCTGGTGCTCGTCCAGGAAGGTGCGCAGGGAATCGGTGGGGTCGGCGCGCAGTTCCCCGACGAGCTGTGGCCAGCGCATTTGCAGGTTGTTCTTGAGGTTCTCCAGAACCGTCTTCTGCGCAACCCGGTCCAGCACAATCTGGCAACCCGACGGGAGCAGCGGGAAGCCCTGATCCACCTGCTTTTCCAGCTCCTTGCCGCGATGCCCCGTCAGCGCGCGGAAGCGCAGGTCCAGCCGGTATTCCTTGCGGTGCTGCGCGACGAAGTCCAAGACTGTCAGCACGTCCTTGCCGGGGCAGGTGCGTAGACCGCGGCCCAGCTGCTGCAGGAAGATCGTCGGTGATTCGGTGGGCCGCAGCAGCAGGATCGTGTCCACCTCGGGGATGTCCACGCCTTCGTTGAAGATGTCAACGGTGAAGATGATGCACAGTTCGCCCGCGCGCAGCCGCTTGATGGCGGCGTCGCGCTCCTCCCTACGGGACATGCCGCTCAGCGCGGTCGCGTTCAGTCCGGCTCGGCGGAAGGCATCGGCCATGAACTCGGCGTGCTTCACACTGACGCAGAAGCCGATCGCCTTCATGCTCGACGGGTCAATCACCTTGTCGCGCAGCTGTTGCAGCACCAAGCGCGCCCGGGCGTCGCTGCCGGTGTAGATCTTCTCCAGCTCGCCGATGTCGTAGCGGCCCTGGCGCCAGTTGACGTGGGTGAGGTCCACGCCGTCGCTGATCCCGAAGTAGTGGAAGGGCGCCAGCAGCCCCTGCTGGACGGCGTCCCACACGCGCAGTTCGGCGGCGACTCGGCCGTCGAAGAAGGTGCGGACGTCCATCCCGTCGCCGCGTTCCGGGGTGGCGGTCAGGCCCAAGAGCTCTTTGGGCTGCAGGTGATTCAGCAGCCGCTTGTAGGTGGCGGCTTCGGCGTGGTGGAACTCATCGACCACGACGACGTCGAAGGCCTCGGCGGGGATCTTCTCGGGTCCGTAGCTGCTCAGCGACTGGATGCTGGCAAAGACGTGGCTCCACTTCTCCGGGCGGTTGCCGTCGACGAACAGTTCGCCAAAGCTGCCGTCGGCGAGCACCTCGCGATAAGTGCGCAGGGACTGGATCAGGATTTCGCGGCGGTGGGCGACGAAGAGCAGCCGCGGGCGGGTGCTGCCATCGCAGAGTGAGCGATAGTCGAGCGCCGCCATCACCGTCTTGCCCGTTCCGGTGGCCGCGACGATCAGATTGCGGTGCCGGTCATGAGCGCCGCGCTCACTGGCCAAGGCGTCCAGGATGGCCTGCTGGTACGGATAGGGGCGGACCTCCAGACCCGAGATCAGGCTCTCTCGGGTGCCGGCGCGGATGCCCTTGGCCTCGTTCAGGCAGCGATCCAGCCGCTCTGCGTCCTGACCGGGCAGGTAGGGCTCGAACTGGTCGCTGTTCCAGTAGGAGTCAAAGGTGGCGGCGAACTTGTCCAGCAGGTGCCCGGTGGTGGCCGACGAGAGCCGGACATTCCACTCCGCGCCGTCGACGAGAGCGGCCCGCGACAGGTTCGAGGAGCCGACGTAGGCGGTGTGGAAGCCTGTGTTACGGCGGAAGAGCCAGGCTTTGGCGTGCAGCCGGGTGACCCGGGCGTCGTACTGGACGCGGATCTCGGCGCCGAAGTCCTGCACCAGCCGGTCCAACGCGCGCCGCTCCGTGCCGCCGATGTAGGTGGTGGTGACGACGCGGATGGGCACGCCACGGTCCCGAGCGTCAGCCAGTTCCGCTTCCAGGAAGCGCAGGCCGTGCCACTGGACGAAGGCACACAGCAGGTCGACGCTGTCCGCCGACGCGAGTTCCGCCCGTAGCTCGTGACCCAATCCGGGTTCACCAGGGGCGTTGGTGAGGAGCGCGACCTCGGAGAGGGGAGTGTTGGGCCGGCGCTCGGTGACGGCCCGGGTACCCGGACCCGGCTCCGGGCTGACGCGCAGGAGCTGGCGGATCGGTGCGATGGGCTCGTCCTCCGGGGCCTGCAGGAGGCTCAGGAGTTGATTGACGACGGTGATGCGTTCGTCGGGGTTCTTGGGCAGGCGACGACGGAGAGCCGCCGCGAGATGCCGGGCCAGGACTTCCGGCTGGTCGGCGGGATCGACGTCCTTGAGCTCGGCCTGGAGCTTGGACTGATTCAGGCCGTCGAGCTGGGAGGCGAGCGCGCGCGTCACCAGCGTCTCGTACAGGCCCGGCTGGACGGCTGACTCACTCATAGCGACCAGGTTGGCACAAGGGGCTGACAAGTTCCGTGAGGCCGGCCGCACGGGTGGCGGCCGGCCTCGTTCGCGCCCGGGGAGCCGGACCGGCTATAGTTCTCTGGTCCGCTCCGGCGGGCGCGCCGCCCTAGCTCAGTTGGTAGAGCAACGCACTCGTAATGCGTAGGTCAGGGGTTCGACTCCCCTGGGCGGCTCCGATATGTTGTGCTGCACGGCTTCGCGACGCCGGACTGGGATTCCTTTCGCTAAACGCTGTGTACTTTTGAAGCCTTGGTGCAATAAACTCAGTATTTCTCTGGTGGATATGGAGATCTGTTTCTTGGGGAGGAATTTACTGTGAATTGGAATTGTGGTCGACGTCTCATGGATGTGTGGGGATATGTCTGATTTTACCGCGCTTATCCAACAGTCGACACTGATATTAAGTTCAGTTTTCGCGTTCATGGGAACGTTGGGATTGGGAACGTTAATCAGATCTCTCTGGAAGAAGATGAACCTCTCGGATGATCGAAGGTTTCTTCTCGATCTAGAGAATCATGAGAGTTCGCTGACCAGGGCTGATCAGATTCGATCAAGGGCGTCAAAATCGGGTGTAAATCAAGCTGTCGGCAGACTGGCAGATGCGCTAGAGGCTCAAGCGGAAAGCAAGCGGAAAGCAATCTGCATCATGCCATAGCTCGCACTGAATGGAAGTATTCCAAAACCCGCGGCCGTTCCGTTGTTGTTCTGGTGGGAGGTTTTTCCCTTCTCGGCCTAGCGGTCGTCACGTGGTTGGGACTCCAAGGGTCTTGGCGAACCTGTTTCTGTTCCGTCTTCGTACTGTTTGCCGCGCTCTTCTTTTCCTATGGCATCACTGGGTTGTACGTCGTTCGGGATTTTTGGATCTGGCGAAGGATGGATCTGAATAGAGGGAGGCCGATCACTCGGTTGACGCTAGGTCAAAAATTCTTCGGCGGTGGAGTCTGGGATCCGAGGTGATAGATTGCCTTGTTCAATCTGGTGGCTGATTTCTCCTAGGCCATCCTTCTGATCTGAGGTTGCAATTGAGATCAGATCAGATCAGAGTGTTGGGTCCCCGTGGGTGATGATCTTCCGGGAGATTGCTTGGCTCTTCACAGACTGGGGGGGGTAGGACGGGTACGAGACCTAGGTTCGGACAGGGGGGCTAGGTTCCGTGGGGGATGGAAGTTCCTGCACTGCCTCGCCTCGGATCGGATAGTTGGACCGGAGTTGGACCTCTTTAGTGCCCTGAGATCTTCTGTAAAGAGCCACTAAAGAGGTTCAACTCAGGCTCGGCGTGTACGACCGCCACTTCTGCTCTCCATGTCGGCACCTTTCGACGGAATCCCCAGATCTCGCTATCTCAGGTGTCTACTAAGTCAGGGAGGGCCCAGAGAGGTGACTTGACGCTTTGGTTAGTACGCGGTGGTGATGTTGTTGAACGGTTTGAAACGCCGGGCTCAAATGGGTCAGGTGCCGTCCCGTTCTGGGCTCACGGTACAAGATGGCTGTTTAGTACCTCTGTAATACAGCTATGCATTTCAGACAAGATTGCCTCAGCCTCCGTCGGGCTTGGGGTGGCGCTCGCTCGATGCATATAAACATTCCGCTTGTTCGTGACTTGCTGCATGTAATGGTTCTTCTGATCTTCGGTGAGAACAGATACTCGCTTAAGTCTCTTGAGGTAGTCGCCCAGACTGTGGCAGGTACCGTTTGAATCCCAGCCGCGCACCTGGATCACCTGTGCCAAGGATGAATCAAGGAATCTGGTGGTATAAAGAACCTTTAGGAGTCGGTCTTCTGGGCGCTTGTCACCGGGGAGATTCTTTAGGCTGTTCATTTCTCCGGTGATCTCATTGAGAAATGGAGCGCTTGCCAAGGTCTGGCTAGTTGAGATTAGAATATGAAGCGTGTTTATTCGGTTTTTCATGGACCTAGGCATTGTTAGCTCCCCATTGCTGTGAGTGAACGCAGTAGCCTGCAAACTCGGCTGCTCGTAATGGCTTGTAGGGGTCGAATCCAGTTGGGACTTCTGTGAATGTGGCTCGGAGGTGATGCCTTGCCAAGCGGGCGTCTCCGCGCTTAATCATCGTGGCTATGTCGGCGAGTGCGCTGGGGTTCGAGGAGAAGTCATTTACGCTGGCGACCCAGGAGAGGCTCGCTACTCTACGGGAAATGGCTATCTCGTCGGTGGAACTGATGCCAGCGTAGAGTTGACCGTTGTCGACATTTACGAAGGAGGGGAGGCGGAGGTTTCCCATCTCGAGGGAGATGGCTTGTGATGTAGTTACGCGATCTGAATTGGCCTCAGCCCCGCGAGAGAGAAAGCGTCTGTGATGGGCTTCACGTAGTGGTCCTAGGTGCGCTGCCACTCTAGGAAAGTCACCAGCCATTCTCCTGGGGAAGGCCTCGTCGTCTCCAAGGAGCCATACTTCATCGAATAGGCTGACGCTCACGTCATCTATGATTCGCGTGGTTGCTAGAATGAATTTCGCGTGCATGGGGAGAGCTAGATGGCCGAGGATGATTCGGCCGTACTCGCTTGGATTTTCTGGCCCCAGCCCCAAGGATGAGTATACGTAGATTGCAAGTAGTTCGCCCCTGATGGCGGCCAGTAGGTCAGGTCCACGCATCAGTAAAGGATGATCTGGGTGGCGCACTGCCTTGCCCCGTTCTCCTAGATGATTCGCCAGATGTCTCACCAATTCTGGCTTATGGCTGTCTTGGCTGAGTGGTGAATCGTGAACGTTTTTATCTGGCATGAATCCCTCTCGCTTGAACGTGGAATTCCAAGAATTGGAACCCGTAATTCTAGTTTCTAGACGCTGCCTGTTGCAGGCTGTGGCAGGGTCCGGGCTGTGGTATCGCCAACGAGCTGCATCTAACTAATGGGATGGATGGAGCATCGTGGTAGTGCAACGGCCTTGGCATTGGACGGATCGCGTGTACACCCGTGCCTGAATGGTGTCGCGCCCGTTCAGCGACGTGAACTCAATCTCCTGCAGAGCCATGCCGACCTCCTTGTTATGCAGCCAAAGCACCTGTCCCACAACCTACGCCAGGCTTCGGCTCGTTTCGGTGCTTCTCGGCAACCTGTGGATCACGAGCCAAGCATCAAGGACTGGCAGCGGGGGAGTCCCTCGTCGGCGGTGCGGCGGTCGCCCTAGGTCGGCGGACTCTGACCGGGTGCCCAGCGCGAACATCGCAGCGAGGATGAGCCCGTTGGCTCTGGACGAGCCTGCGGTTGGGTGAGTCGATAGCAATGAACTTGGGATATTCACAAGTTTGGCGTAGGGTGGGTGCATGAACGAGACCATCGGCGAGCGCGTCGCCAAGGCAATCCCGGAAGGTGTCACCCGTCGGCAGATCGCTGCGAAGGTGGGCATAGCGGAGGATGCCTTTTCGCGCGCCTTGCACGGCAAGCGAGGCTTCTCTGCCTTGGAGCTTGCCCGGTTGGGGGAGGCGCTGGAGGTTGACGTTCACGAGCTGATCACCGGTCGGCCGGACCCAAACCGGTTGGTGCTGGCCGCCCGTCACCAAGTGGATCGCGACACGTGGGAGCGGACCAATGATGGTGCCGCCGACGACAAGCAGATCCTGGCCGATGTCGGCATTGCCCTGCGCAATGCGGCGCGCGTCGCTCCGCAGCCCGCGAGCACCATCCCGCAGGATGTGGAGGATGCGCGTGCTGCCTTGGGCTCCGACTTTGTACGGCCCTTCATGGAGCGACTGCGGGATCTGGGAATCGACGTGGTCAGGGTCGCGGGTCTGGGAACGTCCTACAGCCTGCACGTTGGCAACCGGGCGGTCATCGCGGTACCGGAGAACGGCAACTGGTTCCGGGAGAACTGGGACATGGCCCACGAGCTGGGGCATCTGGTGCTGGGGCACCGGGAGGTTGACTGCACCACCCGGAACGACGTTGACCGGGAAGAGGCGGCGGCCAATGCCTTTGCTGCTGAGCTGCTGCTGCCAGCGGAAGAAATGCGGGCCGTCGACTGGTCGTCTGTGACGCCCGCAGAGGTGGCCGGGCAGGTCTGGGCGCGGGGTGTCTCGACCAGCGCTCTGGCAACCCGGATCGGCTGGCTGAAGCTGCCGGTGGACGAGGATCTGCTGGCTGGCCTCGACGTCACCACCCAGCGCTACTTGCGCCTGAACTGGAAGTCGGCTGGCAGCGGTGACCCCATCACCATTCGGATGAAGGAGGCCGCCACCCGCAGTTTCCCCGACTGGGTGGTCACCGCCTGCCTCGACGGAGTTGCCACGGGCGTGGTGCGGAAGTCGCTGCTGGCGTGGGTCCTCGGCGTGGACGAGGAAGCACTGGAGGTTGAGGAGTCCGAAGCTGAGTCGATTGACGGCGACAAGCTGATGAACCTGCTGTCATGACGGCTGCTGAACTCATCTTCCCCGACACCACCGTGCTGGTGAACTTTGCTTTGATCGACCGGATGGACTTGCTGGAACAGCTCGTCAACGGTCGGGGGACGTGGTGCGGCACGGTTTCCGAGGAGTGTGCACGGCGCGCTGAGCGGATGAACCTGCCAGAAATGCTCCGCTCCAGCCAGATCTTCGGTGAGCCGATTCGGCTTGTCACCAGAGCGGAGTTTGATGACTACCACCTCAATCTGGACTGGTTCGCATCGGTGTCGTCGGATCCGCATGCTGGCCATGAGGGAGAGTCAGAAACGCTGGCAATCATGCTGAATCGCGAGGAGAGCGGGCTGATGGTCACTGATGACACGTCAGTTCCCAAACGGGTGGAGGTCCTCCAGGCGCAGCAGCGGATCAGCGTCTGTACCACCTGGGACCTCTTGCGTATCGCCCTGTGGCGAGGGCAGATCGAGGAGAAGTCCTTCTGGGACTATCGCCGGACGTTGTTGACCGAAGGGCGCGGGTGCCCGAGCCGCGTGCGCAACCCGAATCTGTGCGCGCAGTGGATCAAGCGCCCGAGCTGATGAGAGGCAGCTACCGAGGCTGATGCCCATGCCCCTCTCCGAGGCATGGGCATCAGGTCGATGTCGAATCAAACCACCTCACGCTGGCTGCTCGGCGCTCTCCTTCTTCTTCTGCGGGTAGATCACCGAGTAGAGGTAGCAGAGCACCCCCACAATCGCGATCGCGGGGAAGATGACGTCGTCGACGCGGTCCTCAATCGCGATGATCATCTCCGGCTTGCCCAGTACCAGGAACAGCGTCTGGCCCAGGACAAAGAGCAGGCCGCCCAAGAAGAACACGGCGGTTCCCAGCCCAATCACTACGTGGAACAACTTCTTCATGTCGGATTCCTTGTCTCTCAGGGCAGCGGCAGCCAGCCGGCGGCAATCAGCCCGGCAAGCACGGTGATGGGCAGGACGAACCACATGATCAGCGGCATGTAGATCTTGGGTGGATCGGTCTCGGTGAGGCCGCAGGCCACGAACAGTGCACCCGACGCGGGCGGCGAGGCGCCCTCGGTGGAGGCCACCACCAGCAGCGCCACCGCGGCGGCCAGCGGGTCAACGCCTACGCCCACCAGGATCGCGTGGCTCACCACGCCCACCGAGGTCAGCGTCGCCGTCGAGGACAGCGGCCCCGCCACCACGGCCAGGAGCAGCAGGATCACCACGGTGGTGATCACCGGGGACAGGCTCATCCGGTCCAGCAGCGCCACCACGTCCTTGTCCAGGCCCAGCTTGGAGATCACATTGGAGGCGGCGAAGATGAAGAACAGCAGCCCGCCAATCGACGCGATGTGCGGGATCAGTTTCTGGATGAAGTCCTCCCAGCCGGTGAACTGGCGGGCCACATTCTTGCCGTCCAGCAGCAGGATGATCAGGATCATCAGCACCGGCAGCCAGACCAGCAGGTTGAGCGCCCCCATGGCGTCCTCCCACGTCTCGGACAGGGCCGAGAAGTGCTCGGGAATGGGGCCCATGGTCAGCATCACGGGAATGATGGCGCCCAGGAAGAGCAGCAGGTTGATGCCGTACTTGCGGAAGACGACGCCCACCGGATCCGCGTCGGGCTGCACCATTGGCTGGATCTTGTTCTTGCGGGTGATGTAGTGGATGTAGATCACCCGCCACAGCACCTGGTAGAGGCCGGAGACGAACAGCGCCACGTAGAGCCCGCCCTCGGAAACCACCCCGGCCACCGTCGGGAATCCCAACACCAGGAAGAGCGAGGCCGACGGCGGGAAACCCGCCCCCAGGCCACCATTTCCAGCAATTAGGGTGGCGGCCTGCTCCTTCTTCCACCCGGAACGCATCAGCCAGTTGGCGGTGAACGCACCGGAGGTGGCGGCATTGGGAGTGTTGCCGCCGGAGAAGCAGCCCAGCACCGAGGAAATGGCGGTGTTGGCGTAGGCCGGCCCGCCCTTGAGCCGGCCGAACAACCGGGTGAAGATCTCCAGCATTCCGGTGAGCACATTGGAGTTCTGGAGCAGGAAGGACATGAAGACGAAGGCCATCGAGGCAAAGAGCACCTCATAGTTCAGGGCGTACTTGACGGCGCCCAGCATCAGGCCCCACGCCTTGTCCAGGCCGCCGAAGAAGGGCAAGATGATCAGGCTGAGCAGGGCAGCCTCGGTGATGTTGCGCTTTAGCACGACGGCCCAGGCGATGATCAGTGCAATGAAGACCAGCAGTGCTGCAAGACCGGGTCCCATGTGACACCTCCAGTGAAGGGGGTGGCCTCATCATTGCGGCCACCACGGTGGGTTGGAGTCGGGTGACTCAGGGGCGGTGGACGTCGTCGATGATCTCGAAACCCTTGTCCAGAAGGTTCTGCTTGACCCAGCCGCGCTTGGCCTCGCCCTTGCGGGCCAGCACCAGCTTGGCCTCGTCATTGGCCTGGAAGGCGCGGGCGTCGGCCAGCACCTGTGCGCCGTCGCGCCGCGGGACGACGGTGATCCCGTCGGGATCGGCGACGATGATGTCACCGGGATGCACCGTGATCCCGCCGCAGGCCACCGGCACGTTCACCTCTCCGGGGCCCTCCTTGTACGGGCCGGCCGGGGTGGTGCCGGTGCAGTAGACCGGGAAGTCCCAGGTGCCAATCTCGTCGATGTCCCGGATTGGTCCGTCGATGATGATGCCGCCGGCCTTCTGGCCCCACCGCAGGTGCGCCATCATCACCTCGCCGATCAGGGCGCGGGTGTCATCCTCCTCATTGGAGACCACCAGGATGTCGCCCTCGTGGCAGTAGGTGAGCGCGGCGTGCAGGGCCAGGTTGTCGCCGGCGCGGCACTTCACGGTCCAGGCCGGCCCGGCGGTCACCTGGTTCTTGGGGCTGCTGACCAGCCGGATCCGCGGGTTCATGGACGCCGCGCGGGACATCACGTCGGCCACATTGGAGGCGGGAATGGTGCGGAAACCATCCAGCACCTCGGGGTCCGGCATCTCACGCTGCAGGTAGATTCGCTGTCCGTAGCTCATGTCATTTCTCCCGGTGGTCTTGAGGTCAGTTCTGGATCAGGTCACGCAGTTCCGGCACGACGAAGTCCGGGGTGCGGCCACAGAAGTAGTCGTCGACGGCCTTGGCGCAGGCCACCGAGGAACGGGCGGCGGCTTCCCGGGTGGCGCCCCCGATGTGCGGGGCGGTGAGCACGTTCTCCATGGCCAGCAGCGGGCTGTCGGCCGGGATTGGCTCCACAGCGGTCACATCCAGCGCGGCACCGGCAATCCGGCCCTGCTCCAGGGCGGCCACCAGCGCCGGCTCGTCGACGATGGTGCCGCGCGAGGTGTTGATCAGGTAGGCGGTGGGCTTCATCAGCTCGAACTCCGCCGCCCCCACCGATCCGACGGTCAGAGGGGTGGCCGGCAGGTGGAGCGACACGTAGTCTGAACGGGAGAAGATCTCATTGCGGTCTTCCACCAGCTGGATGTAGTCCGGCAATTCCCCCTTGGCAAAGGGGTCATGGGCCAGCACGTTCATGTCAAAACCCAGGGCGGCCTTCTTGGCCACCAGCGCGCCGATATTTCCCAGGCCCACCAGACCCAGGGTCTTGCCGTCCAGCTCGGTCTTGGGAATTCCCATCTTGGCGTACTTGTAGTCAGTCACGTAGTGCTTCTGCACCGCCTTGAAATTCCGTGAGCAGTGCAGCATGTAGAAGATGGCCAGCTCCGCCACCGAGATGGCATTGGACGGGCCGGCGGTGCACACCAGCACGCCGTTGCGCCGGGCCGCTTCCACGTCGACGGTGTCATAGCCAGCGCCGTGCCGGGCCAAGATCTTCAGCTTGGGCGCGGCATCCAGCACCTTGGCGGTGGCGCGGGCGGTGCGCAGGATCACCGCGTCACAGTCCTTGATGTCCGCAATGATCTCCTCCTCGCTGATGCCCCGGCCCTCAACCACCTCATAGCCGCGGTTCAGCAGATAGGATTTTCCCTCCGGAAGTAGAGGTTGTGGAAGTAGTACGCGAATCGTCATTGATTTTGCTCCGCATCAGAAATCTGGGGATTCCAGTCCCCGGGGAAACGGCTTCGTTTACCCCTTGCCTCGTTGCTGTCTATGACCCTAGGCTCGAAGTCATCGCCCGGCGAGCGATGTTTCTTTGGCGTGGCAACAAAGCAAATTTGTGAGGTGTAGTCATGGACTTGGTCAGCATTGGTTACTTCCGAGAATTGGCGCATGACCTGAATATGACCCGGACCGCGGGGCGGCTGTTCGTTTCCCAACAGACCCTGAGCAACCACATCCGCCGTCTGGAGGACTACTTCGGGGCGCCGTTGTTGCACCGCCGGCCCTCGCTGGCGCTGACCGACGCCGGCGTCGAGGTGCTGGCCTTTGCGGAGAAGCTGGGGCGCCAAGAAGCCAACCTGCGCGACGCGCTGGCTGAGATTGCGGAGGGGGAGCGGGGGCAGTTACGTATTGGTGCCGCTCCCGTGCGGGGCAATGCCTTGCTGCCGTTGATGGTTCCGCCGTTTGCCCGGAGTCATCCGCGGGTGGAGATCGTCTTCCGCGCCGGGATCACCTCAGTGGTGACCGCAATGGTGCTGCGCGGGGAGATTGACCTGGGGATCGTGCTGGAGGGTGAGTTCTCCGCTGAGCTGGCCAGCGAGCGGCTGTACGGCGAGCAGGTGGTGCTCTGCGTTCCGGAGAGCCTGCTCGTGCAGCACTATTCGCCAGACCAGGTACGGCAGCTGAAGGCCAGGGCTCCCGATGGGCTGGGCCTCGCTGATCTGGCGAGGCTCCCCTTCTCCGTGATGACGAACCAGTTGGGCCAGCGGATGGCTGGTTGCTTCCAACGGGCCGGTGTTGAACCGCACATCGCGTTCACGGGCTCCGCGACGACGGAGACCATTCCGCTGGCGATGGCTGGCTTGGCAGCCTGCTACTGCACGCAGACCGCCCTGATTCCCGTGGACAGCCCCCTTGAGGGAATGAATGTCTTTCCGCTGCTCGACGGAGGGCAGCCCATCGTTCAAGACCTATACCTGATCCGGCACCAGGAGCGGGTCCTGCCCGGGTATGCCCGAGAATTCGTCGACTCGCTGCGGGGTACGGCTGCCACGGTGGAGCGCACCCATCCGCTCAGCATCGTCGAGGCGCGGGCCGGAGCTGGGCAAGCCGAAGGCAGCGATCTGCGCTGATAGTTGGGTCCGCACCGGGGCTCATGGCGGCAAGGGGTGAGCGTGTCCTGTCGACCTGGACGATGTCGTCGGCGGTGGCTCCTCAATGCAATCCACCCCCGCCGTCGAACCCTGACCCGGCGGGGTCTGGAGTGTCTGGCAGAAAGAGTCCTTCGTGAATTGTTACTCGAAGCACGTGCGAGGCAAGACCTGGGTCCGGGCAGTCGATGCTGCCGTGAGACTTGGGTCTTTTTCATGTCCCGACCACTTCGGTGCTCGTAACAGTCCCAAGGAGCAGACATGGAACATGTCGTCGCAGCCCTCGCCGGCGGTCTGGTGGTGTCCTGCCAGGCCCTTCCCGGTGAGCCGATGTATCGCCCCGACGGCGGTGTGATGCCGCTGTTCGCCATTGCCGCCGAGCGCGCCGGCGCCGTCGGTATCCGGGCCAACTCCGCCCGCGACGTTGCCGAGATCAAGCAGGCCGTCGCGCTGCCGGTGATCGGCCTGATCAAGCACAAGCACCCCGACTCGCCCTCCTGGCGTTGCACACGGCGCGCCTGGTCACCGCGGCTCGGGACTGAACTCCAGCAGGATTCCCTCGTCGGAGGGTATTCGACGAACGTGGCGCAGGTCGGGGATCAACACGTCGACGGTGGTCGGGTCGAGCTTGTTGCCGACGCCGACCACCAGGCCGGCCCCGGCGGCCCGCGCCGCCTCGACGCCCACCGCCGCGTCCTCGAAGACCGCCACCCGGGACGGCTCCAGGCCCAGCAGTTGCGCGCCGCGCAGGTAGGGATCCGGGCTGGGCTTGCCCAGCGTGACGTCCTCCGCGGTGATCATCCGCGTCGGGTTGTGCCCGGCATTGGCCAGCCGCGGCACGGCCAGCTCCCGCCCGGCGGAGGTGACCACCACCCAGCGCTGCGCGGGCAGGCTCTCGGTGAAGGCAACGGCGCCGGGTATCTCGGGCATCCGGTGGGACTCGGCCACCTCCATCTTTTCGATTGCCTGCAACGCGGCCGGGTGGTCCTCCGGCGAGACCCACTGCGCAATGATGTCCCGCGCCGGGGTGCCGTGCGGGAAGTTCACGGTCGGGTCAAAGCCCGGGGTCCAGATCTTGCCCCACTCCCGCCAGACGGCCATCGCCACCTCCAGCGAGTTCACCAGCACCCCATCGCTGTCGAACAGGATGCCGTCGACGGGGAAACTCCGGGTCATGGTGGGGCGCCTTTCATGCGTTCGGTCAATCCGCGAAGTGCGGGCTGGTCAGGGCCGAGCCTAACGGCGGATCGTCACCGAAGATGTCACCATCGCGGTGCCGGTCAGCCGGGAGGAACTCATCATCGAGTATCTGGACGACGAGCACCCCGATGAAGGGCACTGCCTCAGGCCCTCCGGTCGTCGTGGCCAAGGAACAATTCAATTCCCGCGGGTAGGAGTGGTGGCAGAAGCCGACGAATCATGGCTGCGAGTTCGGTTTGGCGTGGGGGAGTCATCCGGTCAGCCATCGACGTCAGGGAGATGGCCGCAGCTACCCCGTCGTCGCGCATGAGCGCAACGCCCAAGCAGGCCACGCCCGGCTCGTTCTCCTCGACCTCCGTCGAGTAGCCGCGCTTGCGCGCCACCCTCACGGCCTCCACAACTCGCTGACCGTCGGTGGCGGTGCTGTTCTCCAGGTGCAGCGCATAAGCGGCCACTTGCTCGTCAGTGGATCCATCCGCGGCCAGAATGGCGCGGCCCAAGGAGCTGTTGGCGACGTTGACTCGTTGCCCGACCCTGGACCAGACTCGGATGGCCCGTTCTGGTTCCACCTTGTCCAGATAGATGATCTGCCCCCCGCGCAGGATCCCGAGGTGGGCCAATTCGTTGGCGGACTGAGACAGTGCCACCAAGGCTGGGTGCAGTGTCCGCGCGAGTCGCTGCTCGGTGTCGAAATCCGCGCCGAGGGCCGCGCCCGCAGCCCCCAATTCGTAGCGTCCATCGGCGCGCTGGTAGGCGAAGTCTCTGCTCTTCATGGTGGACAGCGTGCGGTGGATGGTGGACTTGTTGGCCCCCACACGTTCGGCCAGTTCCGCGAGCGTGGCTCCGTCCTGCCCGTATGCGGCCAAGGCTTCCAGGACGAGCAGGGCTCGGTCGACGGCCTCGACCCGTGGCGTCTCATCAGTCACGCCTAGAGACTCTCACAGGACTCTCCGCAGGGCCCACCGCCAGCGGTAGCAAATGAGGGACCCCCCTTTACGCCCGAGCGATGGCCGTGCAATAGTTTCATTGTCCGCAAATTTGCGTTTCAGACAGTGAAATGAGAAGCATGAGTGAGTTCATCAACCTCGTCGCCGATCGCGTCATCCCGGTGGTCGTTCTGGACAACGCCCGTGAGGCGAGCCCCCTGGCCGATGCCCTCGTGGAGGGCGGCATCAACGTTGCGGAGGTGACCTTCCGTACTTCCGCTGCCTTCGACGCCATCAAGGAGATGTCGCATGTCAACTCGCTGGTGGTCGGCGCGGGGACAGTCGTCTCGCCCGGACAGGTTGATTTGGCGGCCGAGGCGGGCGCTCGGTTCATTGTGAGCCCGGGACTGTTGCCCGCAGTGGTTCAGCGAGCGGCCGAGCACGGTCTTCCGGTGGTGCCAGGGGCTGTGACCCCATCCGAGTTGATGCTGGCAACCGAACTGGGATTGGACTTGGTCAAGTTCTTCCCGGCCTCCACCTTCGGTGGACCGTCGGCCATCAAGGCGCTTGGGGCACCCTTCGGACAGCTGTCCTTCATCCCGACCGGGGGCGTCTCACTGGAGAATCTGGGCGACTATCTGTCTTTGCCCAATGTGCCGGCCGTGGGCGGCTCCTGGATGGTGAAGCAGTCCTTGGTCAATGCGGGCGAGTTCACCAAGATCACCGACTTGGCGCGCGGGGCGGTCGCTGCGGCGGCGGCCATCAAGGGGGGTGTCGGGGCATGATCCAGTTGCGCTCCGCGGATGAGTGCCGCTACGACGTTCTCTCCCTGGGGGAGGTGATGCTGCGCTTGGATCCCGGGGATTTCCGGATCCGTACGGCTCGACGCTTCGAGGTATTCGAGGGCGGCGGTGAGTACAACGTCGCGCGCGGCCTGGCCCGGGTCTTTGGCTTGCGCGCCGGAATCCTGACTGCGCTCGTCGACGATGAGGTTGGCCGTCTGGTTGAGAGCATGATGTTGGCGGGCGGCGTGGATGTGAGCCTGGTCAAGTGGCTGGAGAGCGACGGCATCGGCCGGAGCTCCCGTAACGGTTTGAACTTCACCGAGCGAGGTTTCGGTGTTCGCGGGGCCAAGGGGGTATCCGACCGGGGCAACACCGCAATCTCCCAACTAAGGGCAGAGGACCTGGACCTGGACCATGTCTTTGGCGAGCTGGGAGTCCGATGGCTGCACTGTGGCGGCATCTATGCCGCGCTGTCTGCCCAATCTGCCGAGACGGCGCTGGCCGTCCTGACCGCTGCGCGCAAGCACGGAACCGTCGTTTCATACGACCTCAACTACCGCCCCAGCCTGTGGAGGGCCAACGGAGGACAGGAGCGCGCTCGCGAGGTCAATCGGGCGATCGCCGAGCAGGTTGACGTGATGCTGGGCAACGAGGAGGACTTTGCCGCAGCCCTGGGCTTCAAAATCGAGGGGGTCGACGAGAACCTCTCGACCCTGCCCGTTGATTCCTTCGCTCGGATGATCGATGAAGTGCAGCGCACATTCGCCAACTTCCAGGTGATAACCACCACGCTGCGCTCCGTTACCTCCGCGTCGAACAACGACTGGTCCGCACTGGCCTGGTCCCGTGATGAGGGATTGGTGCAGGCAGCTGATCGCAAGGGTCTGGAGATCCTCGACCGCGTGGGTGGCGGCGATTCCTTCGCCTCTGGACTGATCTACGGACTGATGTCCGGGGAATCGCTGCAGACGGCCGTCGAGTACGGAGCCGCACACGGAGCTCTGGCGATGACGACCCCAGGAGATACATCCATGGCCACGCAGGCCGAAGTACTCAAGCTGGCTGGCGGCGGAAGCGCCCGCGTCGACCGTTGAGCGAAAGGAAAGTGTGATGAATGACACCATCGTCTCGGCCGAGGTCCTCGTCTCGAGTCCCTCGCGCAACTATGTGACCTTGCGGATCACCACCGCGGACGGCATCGTCGGGCTTGGGGACGGCACCCTGAACGGTCGGGAACTGGCCGTTGCCTCGTACCTCAAGGACCACCTCTGTCCGCTGCTGATCGGACAGGACCCGAGCCGCATCGAAGACATCTGGCAGTACTTCTACCGCGGCACTTACTGGCGCCGTGGTGGCGTGATGATGGCGGCCATCGGCGCCATCGACATCGCCCTGTGGGACATCTTGGGCAAGAGGGCAGGATTGCCGGTCTACCAGTTGCTGGGTGGCCGGGTTCGGGACAAGGTGCCTGCCTACGGGCACGCCTTTGGCTGGGAGGTGCCGGAGCTGCTTGAGGCCGTGGACCGGGAACTTGAGCGAGGCGCCAACTACATCCGGGTTCAGTCCGGAGTGCCTGGACACAGCAAGGTGTACGGCGTCTCCAAGGACCCGAACTACGAACCCGCCAGCCGTGGTGCGCGCCCATCCGAGGAGAGCTTCGAACCTGAGCTCTACATCCGACATCTCCCAAAGGTGCTCGAAGCTGTTCGCGAAAAGGTCGGCCCGTCGGTACACATCCTTCACGACGCCCACCATCGGCTGACTCCCAACCAGGCAGTCAGGCTGGCCAAGGCGGTCGAGGAATTTGGGCTGTTCTGGCTCGAGGATGTCACGCCTGTTGAAGATCAGGAGGCGTTGCGCATGGTCCGCCAGGCGTCGTCGACGCCCTTGGCGATCGGGGAGGTCTTCACGTCCATCTGGGACTGCAAGTACCTGATCGAGAACCGGCTGATCGACTACATCCGGACGGCCCCCAATCATGCGGGTGGCATCAGCCACCAGCGCAAGATCTACGCGCTTGCTGAAATCAACGGGGTCAAGGCCGGGCCGCACGGACCGTCCGACATCTCGCCCATCTCGCTGGCGGCGTCGATCCACCTGGGCACGGCGGTCCACAACTGGGGCGTTGCCGAATACATGGGCTTCAGCGAGAAGACCCATGAGGCCTTCCCACATGCATGGCACTACGAGGACGGTGGGCTTCAGCCGGGTGACGCACCCGGTTTGGGGGTGGAGCTCAACGAGGAAGTCCTCAACTCCGAGCCCTACGAGCCGGCCTACCTCCCCACGGCCCGCCGCTTCGACGGTTCCGTTCTCGACTGGTGAGCCCAGCCCGCCCAGGGCCAATCACAGGACAAAACCTACAAGGACAGACAATGACGTCGCTGAACCACACCACTTTTCCGAGGTCCCACCAGATCGGGGCCTCAGCCCCCCAGCAAACCGGAATCGTGCATTTCGGGCTGGGGAACTTCCACCGCGCACACCTCGCGGTGAACACTGCCCACGCCTTGGCCGCACAGCCGGGTGACTGGGGGATCGTCGGCATCGCAAACCGCTCACACAAGGTCACCGATGCCCTGAGGCGGCAGGACTTCCTGTACAGCATCGTCACCCTGGATCCTGCTCATCGAGGCGTCGGGGTGGTCGATGTGCATCGTCATACCCTCGTGGCGGCTGAGGATGCCTTGGAGATCCTGGACACGGTGGCTGATCCTGCGCACCGAATCATCTCCCTGACCATCTCGGAGAGCGGGTATCACCTGGACCCACGGACCAACGAGCTCCAGGCCGAGGACCCCGAGATTGCTCGTGATCTGGCTGATGGTGGCGCGTCACCCTCGGCTCCGTTGAGTCAGCTGTGCTTCGGGCTGCTACGTCGCTTCCGGCAGTCAAAGGCACCCGTGACAGTCCTGTCATGCGACAACCTGCTTGCCGCGGGGAGAACCACTCAGACGGCGGTGACGCAGTTCCTTACCCACGCTGGGGCGAGCGAGGAGTTTTTCGCCTGGCTCGCCGAAAGTGTCAGTTTCCCGAACGCGATGGTCGACCGGATCGTGCCCGCGCCAACCGAAGCTACCCGTGAGGCTGCCCTGGCCGAACTGGGCGTAAGTGATGAGGCAGCCGTTCCGGCCGAACTGTTCACGATGTGGGTGATCGAGGATGACTTTGCGGCGGGTCGTCCACGGTGGGAAGCAGCGCCGGGCGTGATCTTCAGCGACGAGGTCGAGAAGTATGAGCTGGTGAAGTTGCGGTTGCTCAATGGCGGGCATTCACTCCTCGCCTACTTGGGCGGGCTGGCCGAGCAGCCCACCATTCCAGAGGCTCGAGCCGTGCCGTTCGTGGAGCGGTGCGTGCGCGCCGCTCTCACCGACGAGTACCTGCCCAGCATTGATCTGCCAACGGGTTTCGACGCGGACAGCTACATCGAGCAGCTCTTCGCCAGGTGGTCCAATTCCGATCTGGGGGATCGGACTGCCCGGGTGGGTTCGGACGGATCCACCAAGCTGCTCCAGCGGGTTCCCCTGCCAGCCATTCGGATGCTCGAGCAGGGCGAGATCCCACAGCAACTGGCTCTCACTGTTGCCGGCTGGATCTGCTGCGTCTGCCCGCCAGCTGGCTTTGAGCCCGGGGCCATAGCGCGGGACATGGCTGACCCGAAGGCGCAGGCGCTTGCCACAGTAACGGCTGGTGTCAGAGATGTGCCCACCCACGTCGAGGCGATCCTGCGCGGGGGCTTCTTCCCCGACCAGCTGACTGGCTATCAAGAGTTCGTCGACCGGGTGACCGAACTTGTCCAAACCATTGTCACGGATGGGGTCGGTGCTGCGGCCGACTCTGCCTGTGGCTGCTGATCATCCAGACCAAAGGAGCGATGAGATGAAGGCATTGAAGATCAAGGGTGCCGAAGACATGGCCGTCGATGATGTCCAGGTGCCCGAGCCTAACGAGGGCGAGGTCCGGGTGCGCATGCAGTACGGCGGCATCTGCGGATCGGACCTGCACTACTACTTCCACGGCCGCAACGGTGAGTACGAGGTACGCGAGCCCTTCACTCCGGGCCACGAGATGTCGGGCGTGGTGGACCTCGATCCATCCGGCACCTTGGCAGCCGGAACCCCGGTCACGATTGCCCCGGCCACCTTCGGTGAGTCGCAGCCAGGCATTGAGGATCGCAAGTACTTGTGGCCCGGCGGGACCTACCTCGGTAGTGCCTCGACGCAGCCGCACACCCAAGGTGGCATGCAGGAGTACCGCGTCGTGAAGGACTTCATGGTGCGCGTTCTGCCGGAGGGGCTGGATGTCAAGGATGCGGCGCTTGCCGAGCCGTTGGCGGTGGCGCTGCATGCCCTGTCAATCGGAGGTGGGGTCTCTGGCAAGCGTGTGCTCGTGACCGGCTGTGGCCCCATCGGCCTGTGCGTGATAGCGGCTGCCGTTGCCAAGGGGGCGGTGCAGGTGGACGCCTCCGATGTGCTGGCTGGGCCGCTTGCCCGGGCGAAGTCGGTTGGAGCGGCCACCACGTATACATCCGGTTCCGACGAGATTGAACCGATGACCTATGACATCGCCTTCGAGTGCTCGGGAGTTGCGCCCGCGGTGACTCAGGCGCTCGCCGCCGTGCGTCGGGCTGGAACTGTCTGCCAAGTCGGGATGTTGCCCAACGAGGCGAGCGGAGTGAACTTGGCCCCCTTCGTGAGCAAGGAAGTCACCTACCTCGGTTGCTTCCGATTCGACGACGAGATCGATGACGCGATTCAGCTGCTCGTAGAGCACCCCGAGATTGCCGGGGTGGTGACCCATGTGCTTCCGGCCGAACGCGCCGAGGAAGCCTTCGCCATCGCACGGGACTCGGAGCAGTCCGGCAAGGTGCTCGTCTCCCTCTGGCTCGACTGAGCCCAAGACTCCAAATCACACAAAGGACAACAACATGACGAACGATCCTGCTCTCCCGCAGGTCACCGAATCCGCGGTTGGCGAGCGGACTGTTGGTGACCTGGCCAAGGCCGCAATCTCGGGTTGGCTGGGCACTGCGCTCGAGTTCATGGACTTCCAGCTCTACTCCTTGGCCGCCGCCTTGGTGTTCAAGGACCTCTTCTTCCCTGCCGGGGCTCCGGGAATGGCCGTCGTGTTGGCGATGGCGACATATGGCGTGGGCTACATCAGCCGGCCCTTGGGTGCCTGGTACTTCGGTGGACTCGGTGACCGAATCGGCCGAAAGAAGGTGCTTTTCTACACGATCGCCCTGATGGGCCTGGCCACCACCCTGATCGGGTTCCTTCCGACCTACCACCAAGTTGGCATCCTGGCCCCGATCCTGCTGGTGGTCCTCCGGCTCGTGCAGGGCTTCGGCGCCGGGGCTGAGATTGCAGGTGCCTCCGTGATGTTGACCGAGTATGCCCCGCGGCAACGGCGAGGTCTGGTCGGTTCGCTGGTGGCGCTGGGCACGAACTCAGGAACGCTGGGTGCGTCCGCCATCTGGGGCATCATCGTCGCCACCATGGACCGCTCCGAGATCCTCGAATGGGGTTGGCGCATTCCCTTCATCGGGTCCATCGTGATCATGGGCTTTGCCATCTGGGTACGGGCCAGCCTCAAGGAGTCACCCGTCTTTGAGGCCCGTGAGGCGGGCGAGGTTGGCGAAGCAGCCATTGAGCAGGTCAACACTGAGCACGTAGACGTGCTTGCTGCCGGTCTGAAGCAAAAGAAGGGGCGCTCGTTCTTCGAGGCCTTCTTCCTGCGCTTCGGGCAGGCCGGCAACTCGGGAATGATCCAGACCTACCTGATCAGTTACATCACTGCCACCTTGCTGCTGTCCTCGAAGGTGGGCACGAATGTCGTGATCTTCTCCTCGCTGGTGGGATTCATCACGGTGCCCTTGATTGGCCACCTCAGCGACGTCTTCGGGCGCAAGCTGATGTACATCATCATGAGCTCGATCTCGGTCCTCTTGGTCTTCCCAATGATCCACATGATCGCCACGAAGGAGATCAACCAGGTCTTCGCGGGATACATCATCATGCATCAGACCTCCGTGCTGGCACTGGCGTCGTTGGAGAATCTGACCATGGCTGAGGTCTTCGGGAGCAAGCGCCGCTACACCCAGATCGCGCTGGCCAAGGAGCTCGCCGCCATTGTCGCCACCGGTATCGGGCCCGTCGTTGCAGCCGCCTTGGTGGTCAACAGTGGCGGTTCCTGGTGGCCGATTGCGATCATGATCTGCGCGTTCAGCCTGTGCTCCTTGGGCGCAGCCATCGTCATGCCCGAGGTAGCGGGGCGTGACCTGACGATTCTCACCGATGCTATGCCGGGGGAGGCTGTCATCGGCCCGTTCGCACGCAAGGAGCGCAAGAAGCTCCACCTGCCCACCCCGGAAGAGGAGCTGGCCGCCAGCTGAGCCGACAGTCCCGCTCCATAGATGTGATGCCCATGCCTCCTCAACGGGGCATGGGCAGCACGGTCTTTGTGGGCTGGACTCGTTTCATGGAATGGACGGGCCAATGAGGGTCGCCGGAGCACCGCGGGGCGTCGGCGCGGGGCCACCAGGGGCTCCTGAATCGATGCTGGCCGGGGCCTGTCACACGGCCCTCCGGGTGGAAGCATGGAGCCATGAAGCGCCGTCGCCTGCTGGCCAGCCTGCCCGTCGTGCCCCTGCTTGCCGCCTGCGGGAAGGAGGACGCGCAAGCGCCCACGCCCTCGGCTGACCAGTCCAGCCCGTCGGCCAGCTCCTCGCCAACCACGGCCGATATCCCACCCCTGGTGGGCGTCGCCGACGGCCCCGGCCACGGGAAGCCCGTGAAACAGTCCGGCAGTTTCGCGCCGGGGGAGCAGCTGGTGTGGATCCCCGCTGGTCAGGGGCACAATGTGGCCGGCACCCTGTCCATCGCGAAGGATGCCCAGCCGGCGCCGGTGGTGCTGATGCTGCACGGCGACGCCTCCCAGCGTGACGAGGTGGCCAACCTCTACGTCGACGAGGCCGCGGCCCTGAAGGCCAAGGGCATCTCGTCGCTGCGGATCGACTTTCCCGGCTCGGGCATGGCGGACCTGGGCGAGACCAGCCTGGACTACCGGCGGATGGTGGCCGACGCTCAGGCCTGCCTGACCTGGTTCGGCAAGCAGCCGTGGGTCGATGCCAAGAAGATCGGGGTGCTGGGCTTCAGCCGTGGCGGCTCGGTGGCGGCCAGCCTGGTGGGGGCCCGCCCGGAGGTCGCCGCCCTGGCCACGTGGAGCGGTGCGGTGAGCAACGGCACCCACGAGGATCCCAAGAACGAGGCGATTGCCAACAAGGACGGCCACGTGGTGGTGGACTTGGGCTATCGAACCTTCGACTACTCCAAGCAGTGGTTCAGCAGCATCGCCGCCTCCACCCCGCTGACCGACGTCGCCAACTACACCGGCCCCATCCTGATCATCCACGGCGAGGCCGACGCCGTCGTCCCGCCCAGCGTCCAGACCGCCTTTGAGAAGGGCACCAGGTCCCGCGATGTCACCCGGCTCCCGCTGCCGGGCGTCGACCACATCCTCAACGTGCTCACCGATGACAAGGCTCCGTCCAGGAAGGCCGTGCAGACGACGGCGGACTGGTTCGCCCGCAAGCTCGGCTGAAGCCGACGAGCCCGCCCCGGCTGGGGGCTGGAACGACAGGCACGTTCCACCCTGCAGGGTGTGGCCCCGTGTCTCCTGTCTGGGTCACAGTGGCTGTGACATTCCCCGGAACTGACCCCCTGACAAGCGCAGGGACCGTGAGCGGGTGAGCTCGGCCCTTGAGGAGACAGTGATGACCCGACGTGTGAAGGTTCCCGGCGTGGCAGTTGGCCTGGGCGTCCTGGCCCTGACCATGACGGCCTGCGGGTCTGACACGTCGGACCCGACGGCGGGCGAGGCCGACTGGAACCAGCGAGGCCCGATCACCCTGGTGCAGGGCAAGGACAACAACAACCTGGTCCAGCCCCTGCTCGACGAGTGGAACAAGGCCCACCCGCAGGAGAAGGTCACCGCCGTCGCGCTCCCGTCGTCGGCCGACGAGCAGCGGCAGAAGATGATCAACAATGCCACCACCAAGGGCGCGTCGGGCTATGACGTGATCAGCCTGGACGTGGTGTGGACCGCCGAGTTCGCCGCCAAGGGCTACGTCCACGAGCTGCCCGCCGATCAGTTCCCTACCGACGGCTACCTGCCCTCCGCCGTGGACACCGGCAGCTACTTCGGCAAGCTCTACGCCTTCCCCTACGCCTCGGACAGCGCGATGCTCTACTACCGCAAGGACCTGCTGGACAAGGCCGGCGTCAAGGAAGCCCCCAGGACGTGGGAGGAGATGAAGGCCGCCTGCGCCGCGGTGAAGAAGTTGCCGGAGGGCAAGGGGATGGGCTGCTACGGCGGCCAGTTCCAGAAGTACGAGGGGTTGACCTGCAATGTCACCGAGATCGTGAACTCGGCTGGGGGCCAATTCCTGGACCAGGAGGGCAAGCCGCAGGTGAACTCTGAGGCTGCGGTCAAGGCCATGGAGTGGCTGCGGGACTCCTTCGCCGACGGCACCATTCCCAAGGCCGCCACCACCTGGATGGAGGAACCCAGCCGACACGCCTTCCAGGACGGCAAGCTGGTCTTCCTGCGGCAGTGGACCTACCCCTACTCGTTGATGAGCGCCACAGACGGCTCGTCGAAGGTGGCCGGCAAGTTCGCCGTCGCGCCCCTGCCCGGGCTGGACGGGCCGGGCGTGTCCACCCTGGGTGGGCACAACTTCGCCATCGCCAAGAGTTCCAGGAATCTGGCCACGGCCCGGGACTTCATCCTGTGGTGGAATGCGGAGGAGCAGCAGCGCGTCGAGGTGCAGAAGGCCTCCATCGCACCCGCCCTGGAGAAGCTTTACCAGGACCCGGCGCTGGCCAAGCAGTTCCCCTATCTCCAGGTGCTGCACACCACCCTGAAGAGCGCCAAGGCCCGGCCCAAGGTGGTGGACTACAACGACGCCACCCAGGCCATCCAGGACGCCTCCCACCAGGTGATCCAGGGCAAGGCGACGCCCCGGGCCGCCTTCGACGACCTGCAGCACGAGCTCACCAGCATCACGGGAGGCTGAGCTCACCCACCCATCGCCCGGAGCCCCACCAGGATTCCCTGAGTGAGGGACGGGTCGGCCAGCACGTGGGGCAGCGCATGGCCCACCAGCACCGGCATCAGGCTGCGCCCACCCCAGACGTAGATGGCCGAGAGAATGGTGAACATCACGACGGAGGAGACCATGTAGGTGGGGGTGAAGTGGCCCCCGATCACGCCGTGGTAGCTGCCCATCGCCAGCCCGCCCACCAGCACCTGAACCCAACGCGCCACGGTGGCCCGGTGCAGGTGGTCCAGCATGAAGGCGCGCGCCACTTCCTCGCCGAAGGCCAGCACCGGCCCGGCCAGGACCATCGGGATCCGCTGCCAGGCCGTGCTGGTGGGGTCGCCACCCGCGGCATAGGACAGTGCCGCCCACAAGACACCGAAGGTGACGCCCGCCACCCACGCCCAGCGTCGGGCAGGCCGACGCCAGCCCAGGTCCGTCAGGGTCCGGCCGGTGCGTGGCAGCCACAAAAGCGTCACGGCTGTCACCGTCAGGAAGCCGACGACGAAAACCATGTCCAGTACGAAGGCCGCATGCACGCTGGTGCCCATCCGCCGGTGGATGGCGCTGGCGGCCAGGCCGAAGCATCCCACCCCCAGCACCAGCCACAGCACGCCCGTCATGCCAAGGGCCCGGCCCCACGCTGTTCTCCGGCCCACCGGAAGGGCGGTGGGGTGGTCTGCGGTGGCGGGGTCTGTCATCACGCCGGATCCTCCTGGAGTGGAATTGTGGGTCCCTTCGACCCCATCGCACCGATGGCGGTGGGGGTAAGGGTGTCGGGCAAGGGTCCGCCGCGAGTTCGCGTGGAGGTAACCCAGCCGTCGCCACCCCGTCATGGCGTGTCCTCCGGCAATACGATTCCCCGGGCTCGAGGGGCTCCTGAGTGCCCCTTCGGGTCTGGGTGCATTGCGCCGGTGGTGAATTCACCCCCTTGGATGGTGTCGCCGTCAACGGGGCTGTGCGACGATCAGTGCGTCCCCGACGTGAGGAGATCCTTGTGACCACCCCGAATGAGCACGACCAGGCGTTGACCGACGACATCACGCTGCACAGCGAGCGGCTCGTCGTGACGGGGGAGGTGCGTGAGTGGGCCCGGGCGCGGGTCACCCGTCGGATCGTCACCGAGCAACGCACCATCACCGTCCCCGTCCGACGCGAGGAACTGTTGGTGGAGTACGTGGGCGACGCGCCCGCTGAAGGACGCGAGACCGTCGGCGCCTCCGCGCAGGTGGTTGCCAGCCACCCCGTCGAGCAGATCGTGCTGCACACTGAGGTGCCGCGGGTTGAGTACGACGTCGTGCCCTATGAAGAAGTCGCGCTGACGGTGGACACCACCACGCGCAATGTGCAGGTCGCCGGTGAAGTGGCCCGTGAGCAGCTGGACTTCCGGGAGCAGCCGGAGCGCTGAACCGCCGCTTGGCAGCTCCGGGGAGGAGCCAGGGCAAAAACAAGTGTGGATGGTCACCACCTTTGACGGTGTGGTGACCATCCACACTCTCTTGCCGTGGGATCAGCTCACTTGGCGACCGGCTCGCGCTTGCCCAGACGAACCTTCTTGACCGTCTTCTCGCCGTCCAGGTCGGCGTCGGTGAAGCCGAACATGTAGGTGAGGACGAAGGACGTCACCAGCGCAGCCGCGGAGGCGATCAGGTAGCCCCAGAAGCTGGAATCGATGCCGTCCTTCGGGTTGATGAAGGAGGTGAAACCGATCAGCGAACCGGTGAAGCCCCACATGTTCACGTGGAACAGGCCGGTGAGCAGACCGCCCACGGCACCACCGATCGAGGCGGTGATGAAGGCCCGGCCGTACTTCAGGTTCAGGCCGTACATGGCGGGCTCGGTGATGCCGGAGAAGGCGGCCAACGTCGCGGAACCCGAAAGCTCCTTGATCTTGGCCACCTTGGTCTTGGCGAAGATCGCCAGCACGGCGCCGCCCTGGGCAACCATCGTCGCGGAGATGATGGCGTTCAGGTAGGAGTGCCCCGACGAGGCAATGTCCGAGGCGACCAGCGGAATCACGGCCCAGTGCAGACCGAAGATCACCAGCGACTGGTACAGGCCGCCAATCAGGCCACCGGCGATGGTCGGGTTCAGGTCATAGATGCCCTGGATGCCCGCGGCCAGACCGGCGGAGAGGAAGGTGACGATGGGCCCCAGGATCAGCAGGATCGCGGCGGAGACGATGAAGACCTCGAAGAAGGGCACGAAGATCATCCGCACCGTCACCGGGATCACCTTCTTCAGCCACGGCTCCACCTTGGACGCCAGCCAGGCGGCGACGATGATCGGGAAGATCGAGTAGGAGTAGCTGGCCAGGTGGTACGGCACCCCGAAGAAGTCCGCATTGAGGCTCATCCCGGCGATCTTGCGGGTGCCCTCCTTGGCGGCCTCGGTGGTGAGCACCGGGTGGGTCAGCACGCCACCGATGATGGCGACGACGATCGGGTCGGAACCCAGGCGCTTGGCCGCGGTGAAGCCGACGAAGATCGGCAGGAAGTAGAAGACCGAGTCGCTCATCGCGTTGATCGCCGCGTAGGTGGAGGACTTGTCGGTGATCACCTCGAAGTTCAGCAGCAGCGCCAGGACACCCTTGAGGATACCGGCGGCGGCCAGCAGACCGATGATCGGAATCATGGATCCGGTGATCACGCCGATCAGCTCGCTGAAGCCGTACTTCAGCCAACCGACCAGGGTGGTGGGCTTCACCCGGTCGTCGATGACGTCGACGGTGCTGTCCACCTGCGGCAGCTGCTTGGTGATGGCGTCGAAGACGTCCTCGACGGCGGGGCCGATCACCACCTGGTACTGGCCGCCGGCCTTCGCGACGTCGATCACGCCGTCCAGGTTGGAGACGACGTCGTCATTGGCGAGCTTCTCGTCCTTGAGGTAGAAGCGCACGCGGGTGATGCAGTGGATCACGGAGCGAATGTTGTCCGCGCCGCCGACATTGTCGATGATGTCGTAGGCCAGCAGGTCGTAGCCGCTCAACGTGGTGCGGTCCACCAGCTGGTGATGGTTCGACGCGTGCTCCGTGGCGGGAGCCGCCCCCGGCTCGGTGGTGGCGGCGACGGCGGTACCGACCGCGGCAGCACTCGCCCCAGCTGCGGTTGCGGCGGCCTTCTTCACCGGAGCGGGCAGCACCTGCGCGGTGGCCGCCGGAGCACCCAGCGTCGAGGGGCCGAAGTTCACGTCGAGGCCACCCAAGCGCTTCTTGGTGTTGGTGATCACCAGGATGGCCGAGGTGTCCTTGCCCGCCGCCACCACCTGGTCCAGGTCCATGGTGCCGATCGGTTCGCCCGCGGCCACCTCCTGACCCTTGGCTACGGTTAGCGCGAAGGGCTTGCCCTCCAGCTCGACGGTGTCGATGCCCAGGTGCAGCAGCACCTCCAGCCCCTCGGGCGTGCGCAGCCCGATGGCATGGCCGGTCTTGGCCACCATGAAGACGGTGCCGGCGACGGGGCTCACCACGTCGTTGCCGGTGGGGCGAACGGCAAATCCGTTGCCCATCTTCTTGCTGGCAAAGGCCGGGTCCGGCACAGCGGCCAGGTCAATCACCTCGCCCGCCATTGGCGCGACGAGTTCTTCCGGACGGGTTTCAGGCATGTCAGTTGTCATGCCCACTCCTTTCAAATGGGGAAGGAAAATCAGGAGGGCTCGACGACGATGGCGAGCGCCTCATAGGGGCGAAGGGTCAGGTCCTCCTCGATCGGTTTTTCGGGGTAGTTGCCGATCAGTTGGTGCCCGGCGGCGAATTCCGCGGGGATCTGCAGCTGCGCGTCCTCACCCCGGAAGTTGGTCAGCACCAACAGTCGTCGCCCCTCGTGGGAACGTTGGTAGCCGAAGACCGACGGGTGCCCGGGGTTGAATGACTCATAGCGTCCCTCCGAGATCAGCGGATCCCGCTTGCGGAGCGCGATCAGCTCCCGGTAGTAGGGCAGGATCCGGCCGGAGGATTCCTCGTCGGCCACATTGAACCGGTCCTGGTTGGTGGGCCGCAGCCAGCCCGGGACGCCGCTGAATCCGGCGGTGGGTGAGGAATCCCACTGCATCGGGGTGCGGGCATTGTCCCGGGCCTTGGCGTGGACGATCTGGAAGGCCCGGTCCGGCAGCTCGCCCGCCTGAACCAGCTCCGAGAAGGCATGATGCGCCTCCACGTCCACATAGTCGGTCATGGCGGTGTAGTCCGGATCGGTCATGCCGATCTCCTCGCCCATGTAGACATAGGGCGTCCCCCGCAGCAGGTGGATGGCGGTGGCCAGCATGGTGGCCGATTCCGCGTGGTACCGCTCCGGGTCCCCGAACCGGTTGATCGCCCGGGGCTGGTCATGGTTGTTCCAGAACAGGGCATTCCACCCATTGCCCTCCTGCATCCCTGTGGCCCATTCGTCCAGCAGCCGCTTCAGTTCGGCCAGGTCGAAGGGCATCTGGGTCCACTTCTTGCCGTCGGCATAGTCAACCTTGAGGTGGTGGAAGTTGAAGACCATGGACAGCTCATGGTTGTCCGGGTTGGAATAGCCGACGCAGGCCTGGATGGACGTCGAGGACATCTCCCCGACGGTCACCGAATCCGGGTCCTGGCCGAAGCTGGCCGCCGCCAGTTCCTGCAGATAGGGGTGCACGTCCGGCCCGTCGGTGTAGGCATCCCGGCCGTCGCCACCGGGGTCCCCGTCCACCAATTGTTCGGCCTTGCCGATCAGGTTGATCACGTCGAAGCGGAAGGCCTTGACCCCCTTGCCGCGCCAGAAATTGACCACCTCGGCCATTTCCCGGCGCACCTCGGGATTGCGCCAGTTGAGGTCCGCCTGGCTGACGTCGAACAGGTGCAGGTAGTAGTCCCCGGTGTCGCCGAAGGGTGCCCAGGCCGGCCCACCGAACTTGGACAGCCAGCTGGTGGGCAGCGAGCCGTCGTCCCGGGGTGGGCGGATGAGGTAGTAGTCGCGGTACTTCTGGTCCCCGGCGAGCGCCTGCTGGAACCACTCGTGGGCGGTGGAGGTGTGGTTCAGCACCATGTCCAGCATCACGCCGATCCCGTGCTTGCCCAGCTCCGCCACCAGTTCCTCGAACTCCTCCATGGTGCCCATGGTGGGATCCACGGCGCAGTAGTCGCTCACGTCGTAGCCGTTGTCGCGCTGGGGCGACGGGTAGAAGGGGTTCAGCCAGACCAGGTCCACGCCCAGGGAGGCGATGTGGTCAACCTTCTCAAGGATGCCGCGCAGGTCACCGATCCCGTCGGAATCCGAGTCACGGAAGGATTTGGGGTAGATCTGGTAGACGACAGCGTCATGGAAGCTCATGCGCACCTCATTGGGCAGAAGCGGATTCTGCCCCGCCGATGCGCGGCATTGCCCGGCAATCTAGCAGCGGGTTCTTGCGGTGGCAGCAGGTTCAGCTAGCGGACGAAAGGCTTGCCTCTGGGCCATCCGGGGGCGGTGCGGCGCTGGCCGCAAGTCTGGGGAGGGGGCCCAGGGTCAGCGGGAGAGGTCGGCCGCGCCGATCATCCCGGCGGAATTGCCCATCACGGCCATCCGGATCTCCGGCTCGGGGCGGACCTTGCGGGCGGTCAGCAGCTTCTTGAAGGTCTTGTGCACCGGGTTGCGCAGCAGGTCGCCCGCCTCGCTCACGCCACCGGCCAGCACGAAGACCTCCGGGTCCAGCACCGCCGCCAGCACCGCCATCCCCCGGCCGATCCAGGTGCCCAGGGTGCTGTAGCAGTCCAGCGCGGCGGCATCGCCCTCCTGGGCGGCCTGGGTGACGTGCAGCCCGGTGATGTTCAACGGGTTGTCATCGGCCAGTTCCAGCATCCGCGCCCCCAGGTTCGGGTCCAGCGCGGAGAGCTCCCGGGCCTCGTGCACCAGAGCGGTGCCGGAGCCGTAGCGCTCCCAGCACCCGCGCAGCCCGCAGCCGCAGCGCCGGCCGTCGGGGCGGATGATGAAGTGCCCCAGCTCCCCGGCGAAGCCATTGGCCCCGCGCACCAACTGCTGGTCGGTGATGATCGCGCCGCCGATCCCGGTGCCGATGGTCAGCACCACGGCGGACTTGGCGTCCTTGGCCGCGCCGAACCGGGCCTCGCCCCAGCCGGCGGCATTGGCGTCGTTCTCCACGACGGTGGGTAGCCCGGTGGCCTCCTGCACGATCTGTTGCAGCGGCTCATTGCGCCAGGCCAGGTTGGGGGCGAAGATCACCGTGGACCGGTCGTCGTCGACGAAGCCGGCGGCCCCGATTCCGACGCTGGTAGCGCCGTGTTCCTCGGCGAGTTGCTTGGCCATGGTGGCAATCAGCTCGGCCGTGCGGGCCGTGTCCTTGGCCGGGGTGGCGCGGCGCAGCTGGGCCAGGATCTGGCCCTGCTCGTCCACCACGCCCGCGGCGATCTTGGTTCCGCCGACGTCGATGCCGATGGCCAGTGACATGACTGCTCCTGATCAGGTCCGGGCCCCGGGCCGGTGCCCGGGGTCATGGTGTCACCGCCACCCTATGGTCTGGCCAGCCCAGACGACAGCCGGGGCCGGCTCCACCCACCCGGCACGCCCTTGACCCACCGCAGGCTCGCTCGGAATCGCATTGACCAGGTGCCCTCCCGGGTGGGCAGGACCCCAGCGGGGTCAGTGGTCGTGTTCGTCGTCCGGGTCGCCGGGGAAGCGCAGGCCCACCTGACGGCGGGCCTCGTCCATCACCGTGAGCGCATTCAGCGTTGCCTCCTGGTGGGGGCGGGCCAGCGTCGGGTCCGCCACCATCCGGGCGAAGGCCTGGAGCACATAGGCCTGCTGCGGCATCTCCTTGCGCACGTCCAGGTCCTCGTGGGTCTGGGAGTGGGCCCACCAGATCCGCATCTGCTGGGGGTCGTCGATCTTGTCGATCTCCAGCGAGGCGTCCTCCCCGGCGATCACATTCCACGACGAATTCGCCGAGATCTTGGACGCGCTGACCGTCGCGGTGAACCCCGGGTAGTCCAACAAGAGCGTGGTGGCGCCGTCGATCCCATTGCTCAGCTTCACGCTGGAGGCCCGGACCCGGGTTGGCAGCCCGAACAGGGTCATCAGCGGATGCAGGCTGTAGACGCCCAGGTCCATCAGCGCCCCCGCGGCCATCTCCGGCTTGAAGATGTTCTCGATCCGGCCGGCCAGGAAGTTGTCATAGCGACGAGACCGCTGGCACAGGTGCAGCTCCACCTGGCGCACCGGGCCAAGACTGTCCAGGTAGGCGGTGACCGCTCGCCAGCTGGGCTCGTGCACGGAGCGGACGGACTCCAGCAGCAGCACGCCCCGCTGTTCGGCCAGCTGCAGCAGGTCAAGCCACTGTTCGGCATTGGCGCAGGCCGACTTCTCCACCAGCACATGCTTGCCCGCATTCAGCAGCAGCCGCGCCTGCTCGTGGTGGAAGACATTGGGGGAGGCGACGTAGACGGCGTCGACATCCGCGCACCGTGCCAGCTCCTGCAGCTCGCCGACGCCGCGGGCCCCGTACTGGGCGCCGAACTCATTGGCGCGCGCCAGATCCCGGGAACAGGCGACGCGGTACTCGGCCTGGTCAACCAGGGCAGCGGAGCGCGCGAACAAGTCGACGATCGAGCTGGTGCCAATGCTGGCGAATCTCACCATCTGCCTTCCCCCTCTCTGGGCACCGCCAGCCTAGGGGAGGGCGGGGCCAGCCCCGTACGCCGCCAACACCGCCTCCCGAAGCACGTCGAGCCCCACCCCGCCGATGTCCAGGGCGGTGCGGTGGAAGTCCTTCAGGCTGAAGGCCTCACCCTGCGCGGCGCGGACCTCGTCGCGCAGCTGCAGCCACAACCGCTCACCCAGCTTGTAGGAGGGTGCCTGACCGGGCCAGCCGCAGTACCGGTTCACCTCGAAGCGGGCGAAACCCTCGTCCATGAAGACATACCGGTTGAAGTAGGCCCAGGCCTTGTCAAAGGTCCATTCACCGCCGCCCACCAGCTCCGGCGCGGTCAGCCCCAGCTCGGCGCCGCAGTGCAGGCCAATGTCGATCACCACCCGCACGGCGCGCAGCATCTGCCCGTCGAGCAGGCCCATCAGATTGCCCGGGTCATCCTGGAAACCCAGGTCGGCCATCAGCCATTCGGCATACAGCGCCCAGCCCTCGCCGTGCCCGGAGACCCAGCAGCCGTGCCGGCGCCACAGGTTCAACAGCTCGGAGCGGTAGGCGGTCTGGCCGATCTGCAGGTGATGCCCGGGCACACCCTCGTGGTAGACGGTGGTCAGCTCCCGCCAGGTGGAGAAGTCCTGGACGTCCTCGGGCACCGCCCACCACATTCGGCCGGGCCGGGAGAAGTCCTCGCTGGGGCCGGTGTAGTAGATCCCGCCATCGGTGGTGGGGGCGATGCAGCACTCGATCCGACGCACCGGCTCCGGGATGTCGAAGTGCACGTCGGCCAGCGCGGTGACGGCTTCATCGGCCTTGCCCTGCATCCATTCGCGCAGTGCGTCGGTGCCGTGCAACCGGTAGTTCTCGTCGGCGTCCAGCAGCTCGACGGCCTCCGCGATGCTGGCGCCGGGCTTGATCCGTTCGGCGGTCTGGCGCTCCAGCTCCTGGATTCGGGCCACCTCCGCCAGGCCCCACCGGTAGGTCTCCGTCAGGTCGATGTTGGCGCCCAGCGAGGCGCGGGACATCAGCCGGTAGCGCTGCACGCCGACCCCGTCGACGTCGGTCCCGGCGTCGTGCAACTCCCCGCGCAGCAGCTCGGCCGCGCCGGAGAAGGCGCCGCGGGCCACCTCGACGGCGGCTGACAGCTCCGCGGCCAGCTCGGGGGCCAGCGGCATCTGGTCGGCCAGGCGGGCACCGCTGCGCAGACCGTCCAGGAAACCCCCGGTGGCCGTCCACTGCTCCAGTTGTTCCGCCAGCTGGTTCACCTGCCGTCGCGCCGGTAGCAGGCCCCGCTCAACGGCGGCCCGCTGACTCTCGGCCCAACCGTCGACGGCGGCCGGAACCGCGCGCAGCCGACGGGTGATCACCCGCCAGTCCTCCTCGGTGGCGGTGGGCATCTGGTCGTAGACGCCGCGGATCACATGCAGGGAGGTGGCAATGTTGTTGATGCTCAACAGGTCCGCGCCGGCCTCGAAGATCTCCAGGTCCAGCCCCAGCCGTTCCCGCATGGCCGCCAGGGTCACGCGGTCAATGTCATCAACCGGCGACACCTCGGCCAGGCGACCCAGCGTCTCCCGATTGAGCGCGGCGCGGGCCGCGAGCCCGGCGGGGGAGAAGTCGTCGTACTCGTCCTGACGCTCCGGCCGGCCAAGACTGGTGAGGTAACAGGGGCTGAGCCGCAGCACGCCCTCGAAGTAGGCGTTGGCGATCTCGTCGATGGGGGTGCTGGGACGGCCGCCCACGCTGGCGGTGTTTGGGATGCTCACCCGGCAACCCTAGCGACGTGAGGAATTGCGCACTAGGTTGCTCCCAAGCAGCCTCGCTGCCCACCCCCACTCAATGATGAGGAGAACCATGCAGCACCGACGCAGGGTCCTGTTGAGCGGCCTGGCCGCCACGGCACTGGCAACCTCCTGCCTGGCCGCCGTGCCCACCGCAGATGCCCAGAATGTTGATCTTGGCCGGATGTCCGACTACATCAAGGCCGCCGGTGGCGGCGGCGAGGACTTCGTGAAGGACCGGTGGCTGGTCCGGGTGCAGGGCGCCAGCCTGGCCGACGGCGGCAGCAGCGCCGGCGTCGACGCCGCCCAGCAGGCCGTCGTGAAGGCCGCCGCCTCCAAGGGCGTGAAGATCAAGGGCCAGCGCAGGTACTCCCGCACCTTCAACGGCATGGCGGTCACGCTGGATGCCAAGCAGGTCACCAAGCTGGCGTCGGTCAAGGGCGTCACCGGGATCTATCCCGTCGTCCAGGTGGACCGGCCGGCGCAGAAGGGCACCGAGCCCAACATTGCCCACGCCGTCAGCCTCTCGGGTGCGGGGATCGCGCGGGATGACCTGGGCTATGACGGCCGGGGCATCAAGGTCGGTGTGATCGATTCCGGGATCGACATCGACCACCCGGACCTGGGCGGCAAGGGCACCAATGGCAGCACCGCCTTCCCGAGCAGCCGGGTGAAGTACGGCTACGACTTCGTCGGGGACAAGTACAACTCCAAGATCCCCACCTCCGTCCCGGTGCCCGACGCGGTCCCGGACGACTGCGGCGGCCACGGCACCCATGTGGCCGGCATCATCGGCGCCAACGGCAACACCGCCAAGCAGGGGGTCAAGGGCGTCGCCCCCAGGGTGACCTTCGGCGGCTACCGGGTCTTCGGCTGCGAGGGCAGCACCAGCTCCGAGGTGATCCTGGCCGCAATGGAGCGGGCCGAGGCCGACGGCATGGACGTGGTCAACATGTCCCTGGGTGCCGACATGATGACCTGGCCGGACTACCCGACGGCCACCGCCTCCGACGCTATGGCCAGGCGCGGCACCATCATGGTGGCCTCGGCCGGCAACTCCGGCGAGACCGGCGTCTTCAGCGGCGGCGCGCCCAGCGTCGGCAGCCGCACCATTTCCGTCGCCAGCTATGACAACACCCACCTCACCCAGCGCGTCGTCACGCTGGTGGGCACGGACAAGAAGATCGGCTACGGCACCGCCTCCCCGGCGCCGCTGCCGCCCACCAGTGGCCAGCTGCCGGTGGTCAGCCTGGGCGCCCCGGGCACCCCGCAGGCCCAGGGCTGCACCGCCTACACCGACGAGCAGAAGGCCAAGTTCGCCACCCCCGCCGCCGCATTGGTGCAGCGCGGCAGCTGCACCTTCTATGAGAAGGCGCTCAACGCCCAGCAGGCCGGGGCGAAGGCCGTCGTGCTGTACAACAACCAGGCCGGCACCATCAATCCCAGCGTGGAGGGCGCGGTGCCCATCACCGTTCCCGTGGTGATCATCAGCCAGGCCGACGGGACGGAGCTGGCCACCCACACCAATCCGGTGATCGAGTGGACCAACCAGACCATCTCCAGCAAGGATCCGGCCGCCGGCCGGGTGTCCAGCTTCTCCAGCTGGGGCGTCGCCGCGGACCTCAGCCTGAAGCCTGACCTGGGTGCCCCCGGTGGCAACATCTGGTCCACCTATCCGCTGGAGAAGGGTGGGCACACGTCGATGTCCGGCACCTCCATGGCCGCCCCGCACACCGCGGGCGCCGTCGCCCAAATGCTGCAGGCCCGGCCCGCGCTCAAGGGCCGCCCGGAGAAGGTCAAGCAGTTGCTGATGAACACCGCGGTGCACGATGCCGCGTGGAGCCTGAACCCGTCGCTCGGGCTGGCCGAGCCGGTGGCCCGGCAGGGCGCCGGCCTGATCCAGGTGGACCGCGCGATCCTCACCCAGCAGAGCATCACCCCGTCGAAGATCAGCTTGGGGGAGCAGCGGGCCAAGCCGGTGAACACCACCCTCACCCTGCGCAATGACTCGCGTCGCCCGGTGGTCTACACCCTGACCAACCAGACGTCGATCGGCACGCTGGGCACCAGCGATCCCGAGTTCGACCTGCTGGACGCCCAGGTGACCATGCCCAGCCGGGTGGTGGTCCCACCGCGCGGCAGCAAGAAGGTCACGGTCCGCATCCAGGCCCCGGCCGACGCCCCCAACGGCTACCTTTACGGCGGCTGGATCGTCGCGAAGTCCGCCACCGGAGCCACCCTGAACGTGCCCTACGCGGGCATGGCCGGGGACTACCAGCGGGTCGATGTGCTGCACGCCCCCGGCTCCAAGGCGCCCTGCCTGGGCCTCGTCGTGGACAAGACGCCCACCTGCCACGACGTGCAGACCGGGCACAGCTTCTCGATGGCCGAGGGCGACCAGCCCACGGTGGTCTTCCGGATCGAATACCCCGTCGAGCGCTTCCAGATCCTGGTGCACAAGGCCAATCCCGACGGTAGCAAGGGCGACCTGCTGGGCACCGCGCTGGAGCTGGAGCACAACGGGCGCGAGGCCGGTGACCTGGCCTGGGCCTGGGACGGCACCTACCTGACCACGGGCAAGACGCCCTACCTGGCCCGTGCCCAGGCCGGCGACTACATCTTCGAGCTCAAGGCGCTGCGGGCCCTGGGCGACGAATCGGTGACCGAGGACTGGCAGAGCTGGACCAGCGAGCGGTTCACCGCGCGCTTCGACGCCGCCAAGCCCGACGTGAACAGCGCCGCCGTGGTGGATCCGATGCAGGTCCAGCACTCCCGGAGGTGACCATTCGGCCCTGAGCAGGGGCACTTCCAGACAGCACAAGCTCATGGCCTTGGCAAGGGGTCTCACCATCAGGTGGGACCCCTTGCCCATGCTCCGGGCAGGCCGCCCCCGCCGAATTACCACGCGCAGGGGGCAAGTAGAGTCTGCAGCAGATGTCAGACGGGTGATCCGGGAGGTCACGATGCTGGATTGTGTAGTGGTGGGCGCCGGATTGGCCGGTCTGAGTGCGGCAACCAAGCTGGTTGCCGGCGGGCGGGATGTGCTGGTGCTGGAGGCGCGGGATCGCGTCGGTGGACGGCTGGAGAATGTCACCGCCGAAGGTGCCGTGCTGGAGATGGGTGGGCAGTGGCTCTCCCCGTCGCACACCCGGATGTATGAGCTGGTGGAGCAGTTTGGCCTCAGCACACTGGACCCCACCGACGGCGACATCGTGGTGCGGGTGGGCGGTTCCTCCCGCAAGGTGCCCACCAGCAATGAGATCGAGCAGGACCTGTCCCCCTTCGAGATGGCCGACCTCGGCCAGGGGCTGTTGCGCTTCCGACGGCTGGCGGAACGGGTGACCAAGGACGCCGCCTGGGTGGACGCCAACCGCAAGTGGCTGGAGCAGAGCGTCAGCACCTGGGTGACCACCAACCTGCGCACCCCCGGCGCCCGGGCCTGGTTCGGCCGGGTCTTCGACTCCGCGATGGGCGTGCCCGCCGACGACACCACGCTGGTGGAGGGCCTGCACCGGGTCAACAACGGGGTGGACATGGAATCGCTGATCGCCGTCAACGGGGGCGTGCACCAGCAGCGCGTTGCCGGTGGCGTGGTGCAGATCTGCGAGCTGCTGGCCGAGCCGCTGGGAGACCGGGTACAGCTGGGCAAGATCGTGCGCGCGGTGCGGCAGGGCAGCGATTCGGTGACCCTGACCCTGGACGACGGCACCGAGGTGGAGGCCCGCGACGTGCTGATCACTCTGCCGCCGCGCCTGGTCTGCGGACTGGAGTTCACCCCGGCGCTGCCCGCCTGGCGCGCCGAGACGGCGCAGAAGGTGCCGGCCGGCAATGTGATCAAGGCCGCGCTGGTCTACGAGGCCCCGTGGTGGCGCCGCGCCGGTCTGTCCGGCCAGCTGGGTTCCGACGAGGGCGCCATGCGGGTGATCTTCGACAACTCCGGCCCGCACGACAAGCACGGCGTGCTGATGGGCTTCTTCGAGGGCGATTCCAGCGTCGGCAAGCGCTCCCAGTTCCTGCGCCAGCGGGCAATGGAGGAGACCATCAAGACCGCCTTCGGCGCCGAGCATCCGGCCCCGATCGCCTACGTGGACCGGGACTGGTCCGCCGAGGTCTTCACCGGCGGCTGCCACGGCGCGCACTTCGCGCCCGGGGTCTGGACCACCTCCGGCCCGGCCCTGGCCGCCAGCGAGGGGCACGTGCACTTTGCCGGCGCCGAATATGCCCGCAAGTACAACGGCTACATGGAGGGCGCGGTGCGCTCCGGCGAAGAGGTGGCCGCCCAGCTGCTCGGCTGACCGCCCCCATCCTGCATCTGTTCTCAGTGGACACTGTCGGCAGGTGGGCTCCTGGGGGCAACTGCAGGAGGTGGGCTGGGGGGCAGGGCTCAGCCGGCGTAGACCGCGTCGTGGGCGTCCAGGATCTCGTGCAGCAGCCGCTGGACCTCCTGCGGGTCGTCGCCCATCACCGACGCCAGCCGGACCGCGTTCAGCGCCGTCACCCCCATCATCCGGGAGCGCCACGGTGCCAGTTCCGGGTGTCGGGTCTCCGCCCGGGCCACCAGGGCATCCAGCAAGCCGGTCTCCAGCGCCCGCTGGCTGCCGATCACCAGGTGCGCGATGTCGGGGTGGGTGGCCATCAGGTGGCGGCGCTTGCGCCACAGGTCCTCGTCGTGGACCGTCAGGACGGCCAGCCGGTCGGCCACCAACCGGGCACTGTCCCACAGTGACTCCTCGTCGGGGCGCTCGCTGAGCAAGCGGGACACCTTCTCCACGATCACCTCGGGCACGCCCATCAGCGCCCCCTCCTTGGTGGGGAAGTAGTTGAAGAAGGTCCGGGGGGAGACGCCGGCGGCCTGGGCGATGTCGTCGGTGGTGACGCCACCCAGCCCGCGCTCGCTGACCAGCTCGATTGCGGCGCGGTGCAGGGCATGGCGGGTCTGGCGCTTCTTGCGTTCCCGCAGCCCCTCGGCCTCGCCCAGACCGTCGGTCAGCTCCTCGGACACAGCGCTCCTCACTCAGGTTCCCGGATACGGGAATATTTTGCAGTATCTGCAAGTTTTTGTCACACTGGATGGGTCGCGCGACCTCGCCGCACCAACGGCACGACGGATTCCTCAGCGACCGCCATCCCTCCGCATCCGCTGCACCACAGGAGTTCTGCATGTCCACATCCACCACACCGAGGGCCGCCGCCGCGGGCACACCGGCCGACGACGAGGTCTTCGACGGCCTCAGCCCCCAGAACAAGCGCATCTTCATCGGCCTGATGCTGGGTATGTTCGTGGCCTCCATCACCCAGACCATCGTCGGCCCGGCCATGCCCCGGATCGTCGCCGAGCTGGGCGGGATGGACCACTACTCCTGGGTGGCCACCGCCACCATGCTGGTCAGTGCCATCACCACCCCGATCGTCGGAAAGCTCTCGGACCTCTACGGCCGACGCACCTTCTACCTCGGCGGTCTGCTGGTCTTCATGCTGGGTACCCTGTTGGCCGGCCTCACCCAGAGCTTCGCCTTCCTGATCCTGGCCCGCGCCGTGCAGGGCCTTGGCACCGGCACCCTGATGCCGCTCTCCCAGACCATCATCGGCGACATCATTCCGCCCCGGCAGCGGGGCAAGTACCAGGGTCTGATGGGCGCCGTCTTTGGAATGAGCTCGGTGGCCGGGCCGCTGGCCGGCGGCTTCATCACCGACCACTGGGGCTGGCGTTGGCTCTTCTTCGCCTCGCTGCCGGTAGGCGTGGCCGCCTTCGGCGCCATCTTCCGCTTCCTGCACCTGCCGCACGAACGTCGCGACGTCAGCATCGACTGGGCGGGCATGACCACCCTGGCCTTCGCTCTGGTCTGCCTGCTGCTCCCGACGTCGATGGGCGGCACCACCTGGGCGTGGAGCAGCCCGCAGGTGATCGGACTATACGTGGCCGGCGTGGTGCTGACCGCGGCCTTCATCCTCGTCGAACGCAAGGCCACCGAGCCGGTGATCCCGCTGCGGCTCTTCCGGAGTTCGCTGTTCACGCTGAGCAATGTGGCCGGCTTCTTCATCTCCATCCTGATGTTCGGCGCCATCATCTACATCCCGGTCTATGCGCAGGGCGTGCTGGGGGTCTCCGCGACGAATTCCGGCCTGATCCTGATGCCGATGAACCTGGCCCTGATCGGCCTGTCCATCCTCGGCGGGCTGCTGGTCAGCCGCACCGGCCGCTACAAGGAGTTCATGCTGGGCGGCGTGGCCATCATGGGCCTGGGCTACTGGCTGCTCACCCGGCTGCACGTCGGCTCCTCGCAGGGGCAACTGACCCTGGCGATGACCGTCTTCGGGATCGGGCTGGGCCTGTGCATGCAGCAGTACACCCTCGCCGTGCAGAACACGGTGGCGCGACGGGATCTGGGCGTCGCCACCGCGGCCACCCAGTTCTTCCGCAATGTCGGCAACACCGTCGGCATCGCCGTCTTCGGCACCATCATGACCACCCAGATGAAGACCGCCATCCCCAAGCACCTGCCACCGGAGCTGGCCCAGAAGATGCAGGCCAGCGGCACCCAGGTCTCCAGCGGCGACGTACTTGACCCCGACGCCCTGGCCGCGATGCCGCCGGTGGTTGCGAATGCCATCCGCGCCGGGCTCAGCGATGCGCTGCACATCGTCTTCGTGGTGGGGGTCCCGCTGACCGTGCTGGTCTTCCTGATCAGCCTGTTCATCAAGGCAGTCCCGCTGCGCGACACCGTGCACACCGCGGACCAGGCGGGCGCCGAGCTGCTGGACACCATGGGCAATTCCAGCGGCGGTGACCCGCGGGTCCCGCTGGGCCGGTTGGGCGGGCGCACCCGCTCCGGCGAGCGGCTGCTGGGCCTGCAGCTGGACCTGCTGGCCCGTCAGGCCGAGCGCGAGGACCGCCCGCTGCTGCGCCAGGCCATCGCGGACCTGGGCAAGGGCAACTACCACGATGGAGCCTGGATCCTGGCGCAGACCGCACAGATGTTGACCAGTGAGGACGCCAACCAGGTGGCCGAGCTGGAGAAGTACGGCGCTGAGGTGGCGCACCTGGCCGGCCGCAAGGGTGGCGTGCTGGGGGCACAGCTGCGACAGGACCTGGCGGTCCGGGTGGCGGAGGTGACCGAGGCCAGCCGGGAGCAGGTGCTGTCCGGCGCCGAGCCCACCGTGGCCGACCGGTTCGAGGCCGTCGACATCAACAAGTTGCGCCAGGCCAGTCACGACCTGACCAATGCCTTCCTGGTGGACCTTTACGATCATCCGACGCCGGTGGTGGAGCCCCGTCGCGCCCTGTGACGCGGTTCTGGTGCTTCGCTGCCCATGAGTACCAGCGGACCACCACAACAAATGCGGCAGGTCAGTTGCCCAAGTTTCGGAGTCCCGCGGGATCCCGAAACCGGGTCAACTGACCTGCCGCATTTGTTGTGGGTCAGCCGGGAAGCCCCCGTTGGCAGCGTCCCGAACCGCCTGGCGGGAGCCCCTCAGGCGCCGACCGACTCGGGGAGAAGGGTCTGGACACAGACACGGTCGGGCCGCCGCGGTTGGGAACCCAACCACGGCGGCCGCCCTCGACAGGGAGGAACCGCTTGTGGGGCCCTGGGTCGGATCCCTCAAATGGCGGCTTCGCCGCGTTCCCCGGTGCGGATCCGGACCACGTCGGCCACCGGGGAGATCCACACCTTGCCGTCCCCGACGCTGCCGGTGCGGGCCGCGTCGCAGATCACCTTGACCACGGCCCAGGCCTCGTCGCCGGCGCACAGGATCTCCAGCTTCACCTTGTCCGTGAAGTCGATGGTGATCGCGTCACCGCGGTAGACCTCGGTGTGGCCGCGCTGCCGGGCATAGCCGGAGACCTCCGTCAGGGTCATGCCGTTGATGCCATGCTGGTGCAGGGCAATCTGCACCTCGTCGACGGCGTCGGGCTGGATGATGGCGGTGACCAGGTTCATGCCGGCACCCCTTCCTTGTCGGTGTCTTCGATGGTCTCGGCAGCCTCCGGGGCCGGCAGCCTCGGTAGGACGATGGACTTGCTGTAGCTGGAGTACTGCACCCGGGAGAGGTCGTAGCCACTCTCGGCGTGTTCGGCCAGGTCGATCCCGGCGCCCTCGGCCCGGGCGTCGACCCGCAGGCCGATCATCCGGTCCAGCGCGACGGCCAGCAGCAAGCTCAGCAGCAGGCTGTAGGCCAGCACCGCCGCGGCGCCCAGCGCCTGCCGGCCCAGCTGCTCCAGCCCGCCGCCGTAGAACAGGCCCGCGGCACCGTCGGCCAGGGAACCCTTGGCGAACAGCCCGGCGGCCAGGGTGCCGATCAGCCCGCCCGCCAGGTGCACCCCGACGACGTCCAGCGAGTCGTCCAGCCCCACCCGGTACTTCAGCCCGATCGCCAGGGCGCAGCCAGCGCCGGTCAGGGCGCCGATCGCCAGCGATCCCAGCGGGGTCACCACCGAGCAACCGGGGGTGATCCCCACCAAGCCGGCCACGATCCCGGAGGCCGCGCCCAGGCTGGTGGCATGGCCGTCGCGCAAACGCTCGGTGACCAGCCAGCCCAGCATCCCGGCGGCGGCCGCAGCCAGGGTGTTCACCCAGACCATCGCGGCCAGGCCGTCGGCCGCCAGGGCGGAACCGGCATTGAAACCGAACCAGCCGAACCACAGCAGCCCCGCGCCCAACATCACCAGGGTCAGGTTGTGCGGCCGCATCGGGGTGGTGCGGAAACCGATCCGCGGGCCCAGCACGATGGCCAGCGCCAGCGCGGCGGCGCCGGCATTGATGTGGATCGCGGTGCCACCGGCGAAGTCGAAGGCCTTGACGTCATTGGCGATCCAGCCGCCGTGCGTCGCCATGAAGCCGTCGAAGGCGAAGACCCAGTGCGCCGCGGGGAAGTAGCAGACCGCAGCCCACGCGGCACTGAAGGCCATCCAGGCGCCGAACTTCATCCGGTCTGCCACCGCGCCACTGATCAGCGCGACGGCGATCACCGCGAAGGCGGCCTGGAAGCCGGCGAAGGCGAAGGCGGGGATCTGGTGCCCCTCGGAGCCCACCGTCGCGTCGAACAGGCCACGCATCCCCGCGAACTGCAGCGGATTGCCCATCAGCCCGTGCCAGGAATTGCCGAAGGCGACGGAGAAGCCGAACAGCACCCAGAGCACGCCGACGATGCCCATGCTGACCACCGACATCATGATCATGTTGAGCACGCCCTTGGAGCGGACCATGCCGCCGTAGAAGAAGGCCAGCGCCGGGGTCATCAGCAGCACCAGGGAGGCGCTGATCAGCACCCAGGCGGTATCGCCTGCATTGATCTCGATCAGGTTCATGCGGACCACAGTGCCCAGCCGGAATTTCGACGTTGTTGTGCCGGTGTTACAGCTGGGTGACCAAAATGGGCCGGGTGTTTCGGGCAGGTTTCGGCGCGTTGGACAGCGGGCTCAGCAGGGGTGGGCTCAGCAACGGCGGGTCGGCTTGGCCAGCGCCGGCGGGGTGGCCGCCACCTGGCGGGCCAGCTGGGTGTTGATCCGGGTGCCGGTGGCGAAGCTCACCCCGCTGACCGCGATCACGACGGCCAGCCGCTGCCCCTTGACGTCCACCACGCCCATTTGGCGCACCAGGTAGCGGCCTTGGCGGTCCGGCCCCCAGCCGCCCTTGAACCGGGCGCCGCGGATGGTGCCCAGGCCCCAGCGCTGGTCGGCGCGGACCTGGCCCATCAGCGCCAGGGTGGCGGCCGCATCGCGACGGCAGGGCAGGGAGGCGGTGAACCGGGCCTGGTTGGTCGGGCCCCAGGGGGTCTGCCCGAAGATGGTGTAGCCCGGCCGTTTGCGCACCGACGGCACGATGGTGCGCCCGGCCCCGTCCTGGATCACCCGGGTGGTGGCCGCGGCGGCCTGAGCATTGGTGCCCAGGGACCGGAAGAGCGCTTCCGCGGCGGCATTGTCCGAAGCGGTGATGGCGGCCCGCATCCGGGCCCGGGTGCGGGCGTCGCGCGGGTACCTGCGCTGGGCGGCGATCGCCACCGGCACCTTGGCGGTGGACCATGCCGGGCCGTTGCTGAACGTGCCGGTGCTCCAGGGCGCCTGACGGGAACCGACGGGCACCACTGCCACGGCGATGTGGGCCCCGTGCTGACGTTCCAGACGGCGCACCAGGGCGCTGATCTGCTGGCCGGTGGGTGCCTCGGGGAGGGCTTGCGGTGCGGCGGTGCGCGCGGGCGGAGACGACCCAGCCGGGGAGCCGACGGCCGGCGTCGCGGCGGCAGATGTCAGGAACCCGCCCGTGATGGCACCGCAGAGCAGTAGCGTGACTGATTGAACACCGCGACGTCGGGGTGGCTGGGACGTGGTCATGGCTGCTCCCGATCTTGTGCTGGGCAGGGCGGCCCGGCGCGGCCGCGGTTCAAGTCAAGCAGGTGGGCCGGGTCACGAAGGCCCGGGAGACGGAGGCGGGATGTACTGCGCGCGCTGCGGCCGTTCGGTGGGGGCCGGCGACGACGTCTGCCCCGGCTGTGGAGCAGAGCTGTGGGAGTCGGGCGCGCTGCGGATGACCTCCGCCCGGGAGCCGGTGCGGAACTTCACCGACGTCTTTCCCGAGGCCACCAATCCGCCGCGGGTGACGCTGTTCACCGTTTCTGACCGGCCCGACGCGCTATCCGGCGGCACCAGTGGCACCGGTTCCCGGCCCGACGGCGGTGAGGCCCCGGGCCGGGCTGGGGAACCGGCCGCGGCCGGGGTGTCGGAGCCAACCGTAGGGCTGCCCCCGGCGGACAGGTCCATCCCGTCCGGGTCCTGGGCCGCCTTCGACCGGCTGCGCTCCCGCCACGCAGCCCCCGACCGCAGACCGGCCATGGCCGGTACCGCGCTGCGCAGCACCGGCAGTGCGCCTCAGCAGCATGGGCCGGACCTGCGTCAGCGCGGCGCCGGACTCCTTGACCCGGCCGCCAGGGGCGCCGCGATCACGTCGCTGCCCGCCCTGGCGCAGGTCACCACCCGGGCCCGCACCGCCCAGGACAGTCTGGCGCTGCACCGTCGCAACCAGGTGGTGATGGCGGTCTGTCTGTTGGCCGTCGCCCTGGCCACAGCGATGATGGTCTACGGCGCCCGGTTGATCCAGCGGGTGGACGCGTTCAAGCTCTCCCCGGTGGGTGGGGCGGCCAGCAAGGCGCGGGTGGTGAAGAAGAAGGCCACGGTGGCCCCCACCCCCACGCCCACGCCGGAGGTGGAGGAGGACACCACCAACCGGGCCAGCACCCTGCCGGGATCGGCCAAGGAGTGCACCACCACGGTGGGGGCCAGTCAGGCCACCTCGTGTGGTCTGGCGACGGCGGTCCAGAAGGCGCTGCCCAGGAAGCCGTCGGGCAGGTTCACGGTCACCGCGGTCAGCCCGGTCAGTGGCACCAGCTATGACTTCACCTGCTCCGCGGACCGGATGGTGGTCTGCTCCCGCGGCAACACGGTGCGGGTCTACATCTTGTACTGAGCCAAACCCGTCGGGGTCTCGACGGGATCGGCCCTCGCCGTCGCTGATGACCGGCGCCGGGGCGTCGACGGCCGCGTGGTTGGTGGTGCGCTCAGACCCGGCGGATTCCGGCCAGCTTCAGGCTCCGGTCGCCGGTCAGGTCGGCCCAGCTGCCCTCCAGCGTGAAATGGCTGAAGGCCCCGGTGGGGAACCAGCACAACATGTCGTCGGCGGCCGACGGGTCGGCGGCCCAGGTCAGGTCCGCCGCCAGCGACGGGATGGCGGGGGAGTGGGCCACCACCAGCAGGCCGGTCACCTCGTCCTCGATCTCCCCGATCCGCTGCACCAGCGTCCCCGCGCCGCAGTTGTAGAGCGCGTCCATGTACTCCACCGGCGCGCCCAGGTTCAGGCAGTCGACGGTCTCCCGGGTGCGCACCGCCGAGGAGCACAGGATCCGCTGGATCCCCAGCCCCGCCATCTCCTGCCCGGCCAGCGCGGCCTCCTTGCGGCCGGTTGCGCTCAGCGGCCGCCCCTTGTCCCCGGTGACCGCCCAGCCCTCGGCGGCGGCGTGCCGCATCAGCACCAGCGTGCGGGTCATGAGTTCTCCTCCTGCTTCACCGCAACCATCAGGTCCCGGTTGATCGATGCGTCGACGCGGTGCGCGAAGCCCCGCCACGGCTCGCCGTCCTGCGGCGCCAGATGGTTGGCCCGCATCAGGTCGGCCAGGTCCTCGCGCGAGAGGCCATAGGTGTTCCAGCTGATCCCCAACGCACCGCCCGGCTTGAGCTGGCTGGCCCACACCGGCAGCGCCTCACCGATCAGCCCGGCCGGGGACCGGTCCCGCTTGCCCGCATGGCCGCGCACATCGGTGGCGTGGTGGGCGCCGTGCACGACGCCATAGGGGGCGTCGGTCACGATCGCGTCGAACTTCTTCTTGCCGTACAGGGCCTGCGAGGTGCGAGTGTCGCCGGTGAAGATGGTCAGGTCCAGCCCCTCGTCCTTCAGCCGAGCGTCGAAGCGCTTCCCCAGGGACTTGCCCTCCCGGCGCACCGGCGTGATCTCGGCGGTGTGCTTGATCCGCTTGCGACGCAGCCAGGTCTTCAGGTAGGCGGCCCCCTGCTCGACGGACTTCTCGTCCCCCTCGACGCCGTAGCCGTGGTGGCCCAACAGCCACGCGGTCAGCAGGGTGGTTCCGCGGCCGCACAGCGGGTCCAGGATGGCCAGCGGGCCCTGCTGCGCCTTGGGGTTCAGCGCGGTGTCGATGCTGGCCAGGGTGACATTGACCAGCAGCCGGGTGAACTGCTCATTGGTCTTGCCCGGGTACTTGGGGATGGTGACCAGATCATCGTCCAGGCTGAGCGCCGACGGCAGTTCCAGCGGGCGCAGCAGGTCACCCTCGACGCCGAACAGCGCCAGGGTGGCGGACTGGCGGGCGATGGTGGTCAATTCCGCGGGGCCGAGCTGGTCGGCGTCGAAGCCCAGGTAGCCGACGCCGGCGACGGTGGTGGGGGCCACCCGGGTGGTGAAGGGGGCGCTGATCGCCAGCTCACCCGCGGCCAGCTCGGCGGACTCCCCGGCATAGACTCGGTTGGCGGACGGGGCCAGCAGCATCAGATGATTGGGCACCGCCCAATCCTCCCACGAGCATCCGCGCAGGCCCAGCCGAGCTGGGTGCCCCGTGACCTGTCCCGACTCGAACCGCCCGACCCAACTGCCCAGACCTGAGCCGTCCTGACCCAGAGTGTCCTGCCACACCCGCTCCGCCTGGGCTGTCCCGCCCGCGAACCGCCCAGTCAGCAAACACCCAGTCCGGAAACACCCAGTCCGAAAACACCCATCCCCGAAGGAGAGTCAGCCCGATGCCGGAGGTGAGATGCCCATGACGGCCCAGCCCACGAGCCATCCCGCGGTGGACCCGGACGTCGACCACCTGGCCTGTGCTCGCCCCCTGCACCTGCGTCCGCGTTATCTCTACGTCGTCTTCGTCGGCGGGGTGCTGGGCACGCTGGCGCGTTGGTCGGTGGCCGAATGGCTGCCGGTCCGCGACGGGTGGCCGGCCGGCACCCTGGCCGCGAACCTGGCGGGCGCCTTCTGCCTGGGGCTGCTGCTGGAGATGCTGCTGCGGCTGGCCCCCGACGAGGGGTGGCTGCGGCTGGCCCGGTTGCACTTCGGCACCGGTTTCCTGGGCTCCTTCACCACCATGTCGGCGCTGGCCACCCAGACGGTGCTGCTGGCGGATTCCTCCCGGGCTGGTCTGGCCCTGGGCTACCTGGCCGTCAGTCTGCTGGGTGGGGTGCTGCTTGCCTGGGCGGGGATGCTTACCGGGGCCTGGCTGGCTGCTCGCCGGATGGGGGCGGGGGCATGAACTTGGTGCTGATGGCCGTCTGCGGCGGTCTGGGTGCGGTGGCCCGCTTCGTGCTGGACGCGACGGTGCGCGCCCGCCATGCTGGCCCCTTCCCATGGGGCACGCTGCTGGTGAACGTGGTGGGTTCCTTCTTCCTGGGCCTGCTCACGGCGGCGGTCCTGCGCTCCGGCGTGGACCCGGGCCTGAAACTGGTGCTGGGTACCGGCTTTTGTGGTGGGTTCACCACCTTCTCCACCGCCAGCGTGGAGGTGGTGCGGCTGGTCCAGAACCGTCGGGCCGGGCTGGCCCTGACTTACCTGCTGGGTGGCGCCACGGCGTGCCTGGCCGCCGCCTGGCTGGGTTTCTGGCTGCCCTGATGCTCGGGCCGGATCAGGCAGCCGATCTGGACGCATGAGCAATACGGCCTCGATAGGCTCGGCCGGCTTGGTTGGGGCAGGCCCGGCCAGCGTGATCCGGCCTGGCCGCCGTGCTTGGGTCGGGGCGTCTGCCGTGGTCGGTCAAGCCTGCCAGTGTGCCCGGGTCGCACCGACACCCCGGGGCGGCAGTTCGGCGGGGCTGGGCCACCATCGTCGGTGGAGAGTTCTGCTTCCCGCTCGGGTGCCCCGACCAGCGGGCAAACAGAAGGGTCCGCCCCGAGGGGCGGACCCGTTCAGTGTTCAGCGGCGCGGGAGTGCTCCAGCGCACCCCCCGTGCGACTCGCCACATTGCGAGCGTGCCTGTTGTGCTGTGTTCAGTGCGAGACGTAGACGGTGTGGTGCTCGTAGGCCGTCCCCTTGGCGCGCTCGAAGGAGGCAACCACTTCGGCCTCCGCATTGGCGCGGCCGGTCCAGGTGGCACCCTCCACCGACTTGCCGGGCTCCAGGTCCTTGTACACCGTGAAGAAGTGCTCGATCTCCAGCAGCATGTACTCGGGCACGTCGGTGATGTCCTGCAGGTGGCCGCGGCGCAGGTCGGCCGTCGGGATGCACAGCAGCTTGTCGTCGCCGCCCATCTCGTCGGTCATCCGGAACATCGCGATCGCCCGGCACTCGATCAGGCAGCCCGGGAAGGTGGGCTCGTTGCCGATCACCATGGCGTCCAGCGGGTCGCCGTCCTCGCCCAGAGTGCCCTCGACATAGCCATAGTCGTAGGGGTACTGGGTGGAGGTGAACAGCGTGCGGTCCAGGCGGATCCGGCCCGTGTTGTGGTCCATCTCGTACTTGTTCTTGGTGCCCTTGGGGATCTCGACGGTCACGTCGAAGGTCACGCCCGGCGGCAGTCCGTTGAGGTTTGGCTTCACGAAGTCATCTGTCACGGTGAGCTCTCTCTATGATTGGGGCACCTGAACATTCCGTACACTACCGCCAAACAGGGGGCGATCGTGAGCCCACAGCAAGGTCAACAAGGGCCCGTCAAGGGCCACGGTGTCCTTGGTTGGGTGGCGACGGCCGTGGTGGTTGCCCTGCTGGCCGTGGCGGGCGCCGTCTGGTGGCGCCCGGCGCTGTACGCCAGCGGCCTCTGGGTCAACGGCGGGTCACCCACTGTTTCCCCGACGTTCTTCGACGATCCGTCCCAAAACCCCTCGCCAGAGCCGGGTCAGGCGGTTGAGCGGGGGGCTGGGGTGGCCCCCTCCGCGGCGCCGGCGTCGGCCGGGAAGGACATCGACAAGCAGGCCCTGGCCAAGGCCCTGTCGGCCATCCCCACGGCCGCGATGGGCACCACCTCCGGCGTCATCCTCGACGCCCGGACGGGTGCCGAACTGTGGACCAGCCGCCCCCAGACCGGACAGATTCCGGCCTCGACACTGAAGCTGCTGACCTGCCTGGCCGCACTGAACGCACTGGGGCCGGACAAGACCTTCACCACCACGGTGCAGCAGGCCAGCCCCGGCAAGATCATCCTGGTGGGCGGCGGCGACCCCTTGCTCGCTTCCAAGCCGGCCAGGGCCTACCCCTTCCCGGCCACGACGCAGGATCTGGCGAAGCAGACGGCGGCGGCGCTGAAGAAACAGGGGGTCAGCAAGATCAGCCTCGGCTATGACGACTCGCTGTTCACCGGCCCCAATTGGCACCCCAGCTGGCCGCAGGGATACCACGACCAGGTGACCACGATCAGCTCGCTGTGGATTGACAAGGGCAAGCCCGACGAGAAGTCCGCGCCCAGCCTGACCCCGGCGCAGACCGCCGGCACGGTCTTCGCGGCCCAGCTGAAGGCGGCCGGGATCACCGTCGTCGGCACTCCCGTGAAGGAGTCGGCTTCCGCCCACGCCCGTCAGCTCGCCGCGGTGCAATCCCTGCCGGTCTCCACCCTGGTGCAGGAGACCCTGGTGCACTCGGACAATGCGGCGGCCGAGGTGCTGCTGCGCCACATCGGCCTGGCTGGTGGCAAGGGCGGCGGCTTCACCGGTGGCGCCCAGGCGGTGCTGGGCCAGCTGGCAGCGCTCAAGATCAACACGGCAGGCGCCAAGATCACCGACGGCTCCGGCCTCAGCCGCGGCAATGTGCTGCCGGCCGTCACCCTTGCCCAGGCCCTGCGGGCGGCCGCCGTCACCCCGAAGTTGCGGCCGGTACTGGAGGGGCTGCCCGTCGCCGGGGTCAACGGCACCCTGCACACCCGCTTCTACAATCCCGAGGCCGCGGCCGGCCGGGGCTGGGTCAATGCCAAGACCGGCACGCTCAGCAAGGTCTCGACCCTGGCCGGCTACACCCGCACCCGCAATGGCCGCGAGGTGGTCTTTGCCTTCATGGCCAACAATCCCACCCAGGAGTGGGAGGTCCGAAACTGGCTGGACCGGATGGCGGCCACGCTGACCGGGTGCACCTGCTGATGGCTCGGCGTGCTTTGGGCCCCGCCCAGCTCAGCCTGGTGCAGGCCGTGCGTCCTGTGCTCGAGCAGCTCGGCGGCAGGCTGGTGGTCGGTTGCTCCGGCGGTGCCGACTCGCTGGCGCTGACCGCCACCCTGGCCCATCTGGCCCCGCAGGCGGCCACGGCGATCGTGGTGGACCACGGGCTGCAGGCGGGCTCCGCCGAGCGAGCTGCCAGCGTGGCCGAAGAGGTCCGGCGAATGGGAATCGAGGCCCGGGTGACCCGCGTGCTGGTGCGTGAGCAGGGCCAGGGGCTGGAGGCGGCCGCGCGGGAAGCCCGGCTGGCCGCGCTGCTGGCCGACGGGCAACCGGTCTGGCTGGCCCACACCCTGGATGACCAGGCGGAGACGGTCTTGCTGGGGCTGGCCCGTGGCTCCGGCTGCGCCTCCCTGCAGGGAATGGCGCCGATGCGCCGGCACGACGGTGGCCCACTGGTGGTGCGTCCGCTGTTGGGGGTCCGACGGGAACAGACCCGGGCGGCGTGCGCCGAATGGGGTCTGGAACCCTGGGATGACCCGATGAATGCCGACCCCCGCTTCCGTCGGGTCCGGGTGCGTTGTGACCTGCTGCCCACCTTGGCTGACGTCCTCGGCCCCGGTGTGACCGAGGCCCTGGGCCGTACCGCGGACCTCGCCCGGCAGGACAATGACCTGCTGGAGCGGCTGGCCGCCGATTCGGCGCGGGACCTGGTCCGCGGCGACGAACTGGATGCCGTCGGCCTGCTGCACCTGCACCCCGCGCTGCGCGGCCGGGTGCTGCGGGCCTGGCTGCTGGACCGTGGGGTCCCGGCCCCGACGATGCAGCACGTCCAGGCCGTCGCCGCCCTGGTGGAGCAGTGGCGCGGTCAGCGCGGCGTGGACCTCCCCGGGGGGATCAGGGCCCGTCGATCCGGTGGAGTGCTGGTGGCGGGGCCCAAGGCCGTGGGGAACTGATGACCCTTGCTCCGGGCGGACCTGGCCAGCCCCAGTCCCGGCTCGTCCTAGCCGGCGCATGATGCAGCAGGGGTCCCGGCTAGGCTGGCGTCGTGGATGCCGCGCAGATTTCCGATGACCTGACCAAAGTCCTCTACACCGCCGACCAGGTGCAGGGACGTATCACCGAGATGGCGGCGCAGATCGACGCCGACTATGCCGGTCGCGACGTGCTGCTGGTGGGCGTGCTGAACGGCGCGATCATGGTGATGAGCGACCTTTCCCGCGCCATGACCAGCCACTGCACGATGGACTGGATGGCCATCTCCTCCTACGGTTCCGGCACCAAGAGCTCCGGCGTGGTGCGGATCCTCAAGGACCTGACCACCGACATCTCCGGCAAGCACGTGCTGATCGTCGAGGACATCGTGGACACCGGTCTCACCCTGAGCTACCTGGTGCAGAACCTGAAGAGCCGCGAGCCCGAGACCATCGAGGTGGCGGCGATGTTCCGCAAGCCGGAGGCGGTCACCGCCCCCGTCGAGGTGAAGTACGTCGGCTTCGACATCCCCAATGAGTTCGTCGTCGGCTACGGCCTGGACTACGCCGGCAAGTACCGCAACCTGCGCGACGTCGGCACGCTGGCCCCGCACGTCTACAGCTGAGACGACGGTCCCCGGGCCCGGAGATGATCCCCGAGCCTGTCGAGGGGACTGCGTCCATGGTCCCCGAGCTTGTCGAGGGGCTCTGTGGTTGCGTTTTGGTGCTTGCGACGCGTGAGCGGCGGGGACGATGGAATGGGCGACCTTCCAAGACTCTGTCTCTCGTGGCACCGTGCGCTGTGGCCGGGGCAACCTTCAGCGCCCTTTCCATCGTCCCCGCCGCTCACGCTTGGCGTCGGACTCGCGACGGTGGGTGGTCGACTCCCGCCAGACTCGGAGGATCGCTCCGCGACCCGTCCTCGTCCGACGTTCGCGCCACATTGACCTGCGTTTCCACCGGGCGAGGACGGGCCACGAAGTGGCCCTCCGAGCCTGGTGAGAGCCGACCCCACACAGGTGACTTCACAGCAGAGCGTCCGGGGGGGGGGGGGGGGGGGGGGGGGGGGGGGGGGGGGGGGGGGGGGGGGGGGGGGGGGGGGGGGGGGGGGGGGGGGGGGGGGGGGGGGGGGGGGGGGGGGGGGGGGGGGGGGGGGGGGGGGGGGG